>NZ_JAIUHK010000015.1:0-132874 GCF_020165075.1 Mesorhizobium sp. CA4 | reverse complement strand
TCAGCCTTCGCGTTAGCTTTCGCCAATCGCCAAGGTTGCAGTATTGAGCGGGGCGCCGAAACCGCCAATCTCCCCCCTAGAGGGGGAGATGTCCGGCAGGACAGAGGGGGGCGCCGTAGAGCAATCATCTTGGACGGATAATGGCCACGACCACCTACTTGCTCATCACCGCCAGCCACTCATCCACCCACGCCTTGCGGTTGGCGGCCACGTCCTCGGGGCTGAACAGCAAGGTCTTGGCCGGCTTGACCAGCTTGTCGAAAGCCGGGTTGAGCGGCTTGTCGGTTTTGCCGGCCGGGAACATCCAGTTGGTTTCCGGAATGACGTCCTGGAATTTCGGTCCGGTCATGAAGGCGATGAATTTCTGCGCCAGGGGGTTCTTCGCGCCGGTCGTCGTGATGCCGGCAACCTCGATCTGCAGGTATTCGCCCTCTTCGAAGGAAGCCGCCTGATAGCGCTCCGTGTTCTCGGCCACCATGTGATAGGCCGGCGAGGTGGTGTAGGAGAGCACCATCGGCGCCTCGCCCTTGGTGAACAGGCCATAGGCTTCGCTCCAGCCCGGCGTCACCGTCAAGACCTTCGGCTTGAGCTTGGCCCAGGCTTGCGGCGCCTTGTCGCCATAGACCGACTTCACCCACAAGAGCAGGCCCAGCCCGGGCGTCGAGGTGCGCGGATCCTGGATGACGATCTTGTCCGTGCCGCTACCCTCGACCAGCTCCCTCAGGCTCTTCGGCGGCGTCTTCAGCTTCTGCGTGTCATAGACGACGGCGAAATAGCCATAGTCGAAAGGAACGAAAGTGTCGTCCTTCCAGCCGCCGGGCACGTCGATGCCGGAGACTTCGCCATGCGGCGCGAACAGGCCGCTCGCCTTGGCGTCGGCGGTGAGATTGGTGTCGAGGCCGAGCACGATATCGGCCTTGGTGCCGGCGCCTTCGAGCTTGACGCGGTTGAGGAGCGCGACGCCGTCTGCCACCGAGACGAATTCGAGATCGCAGCCGCATTCGGCCTCGAATTCCTTCTTCACCGCCGGGCCGGGACCCCAATCGGCGGTGAAGCTTTCATAAGTATAGACGGTGAGCTTGTCCTCTGCCTCGGCAGGCGCGATGCCCATCAGAAGCGAAACAAGACCGGTTGCGAGAACAAGCTGGGACAATAGCGAGCGCATCGGCGCCTCCTTCGTTCATGTGACAAGGAATTGAGGCGCCGGATGGTCCGAAACGTCTAATCCCTCCGCCGGTACAAACCGGATCAGGTTCAGCGGGTTGGCTTGATTGCCTCTCAGCCGGATCACGTCCGGCACCCCGTTAGAGCGTTTCGACAGATAGGCCCGGCCGAAGCGCCGCGCAAGTGGAAGTTTGCCGGGCAGATAATCTACCGGGGCGGCGGACTCGCAACCGAAGCGCGGGCTGTCCGGCTTCCGTTTCGCGGGCAGGGCTGGTAAGGGCGACGCCCATGGGCACATTCACCATCCTGCTTGGCGGCGAGCTTATCCGCACACCCCGGCTCGAACGTCAGATCGAAGGCTCGCGCGTTATCGCCGCCGATGCCGGTATCGGCCATGCCCGCATGCTTGCTCTGATGCCGGAGCTTTGGGTCGGTGATTTCGATTCCGTGCCGGCGAACCTGCCGGAAGATCTCGCCGCGGTGCCCCAAAAAGTCTTCCCCACCGAGAAGGACATGACCGATGGCGAACTCGCCATAGCGGAAGCGCTCCAGCGCGGCGCCACCAGCCTCGTTCTGGCCGGCGCCTTTGGCGGCAAGCGCGCCGACCACGCTTTCCTGCATCTGGCGCTGGCCGTGCGGCTGGCCGAGGCGGGTACGACGGTGCTGCTGACCAGCGGCGCGCAGGAAGGCGTTCCCGTTTTGCCGGGCAGCGCCGCCTTCGACTATGCGGACGGCACCTTGTTTTCGGTGCTCGGTTTCTCGGAACTCGCCGGGCTCACGGTCACCGGCGCCAAATGGCCGCTCGACCGCGTCGAGGTGGCGTTCGGCTCCTCGCTCACTATATCAAACGAGGTCAAAGGGCAGCTTGGCATCGCGCTTGAGCGCGGCCGGGCGCTGCTTCTGGCCCACCCCTATCCTCTTCCAGAAAGCTGAAATGGCGCCGCCACTCCTCAATCTCGACGGCATTAAACTGACTTTCGGTGGCACGCCGCTGCTCGACGGCGCGGCGCTCAGCGCATCCGCCGGCGAGAAGATCGCGCTGGTCGGACGCAACGGCTCGGGCAAGTCGACGCTGCTCAAGATCGCCGCCGGCATGATCGAGCCGCAGGACGGCGAGGTCTTCAGGCAGCCCTCGGCGACGGTCCGTTATCTGCCGCAACTGCCCGACATGGACGGCTTCGCCACCGTGCGCGCCTATGTCGAGGCTGGCCTCGGCCCGGCCGACGATCCGCATCGCGCCACCTATCTGATGGAGCATCTCGGCCTCAGCGGCGAGGAACGGCCGAGCGACCTTTCGGGCGGCGAGGCGCGCCGCGCGGCGCTGGCCCGCGTCATGGCGCCTGAGCCCGACATCCTTTTGCTCGATGAGCCCACCAACCATCTCGACCTTTCGGTGATTGAATGGCTGGAAGAGGAGCTTGCCCGCACCTCTTCCGCCGTCATCCTGATTTCGCACGACCGCCGCTTTCTCGAGCGCGTCTCGCGCGCCACCGTCTGGCTCGATCGCGGCCAGACGCGGCGGCTGGACAAGGGCTTTGCCCATTTCGAGGAATGGCGCGACCAGGTGCTGGAAGAGGAAGAGCGCGACCAGCACAAACTCGGCCGGCAGATCGTGCGCGAGGAGCACTGGCTGCGCTATGGCGTGACCGCCCGGCGCAAGCGCAATATGCGCCGCCTGGGCGAATTGCAGACCATGCGCCAGCGCTTCCGCAGCCATCGCGGCGCCGAGGGCACCGCCACCATGGTGGCAAGCGATGCCGCCGAATCCGGCAAGCTCGTGATCGAGGCCAAGGCCATCGACAAGAGCTTTGGCGACCTCACCGTGGTCAAGGGTTTTTCGACCCGCATCCAGCGCGGCGACCGCGTCGGCCTGGTTGGCCCGAACGGCGCCGGCAAGACGACGCTTCTGAAGATGCTGACCGGCGAGTTGGCGCCGGACGCCGGCACCGTGCGCCTTGGCGTCAATTTAGAGATCGCGACGCTCGACCAGAAACGCGAAGCGGTCGACCCGCAGGAGACGCTGGCGCATTACCTGACCGACGGGCGCGGCGAGAACCTGCTGGTCAATGGCGAGCAGCGCCACGTCGTCTCCTACATGAAGGATTTCCTGTTCAAGCCGGAGCAGGCCCGCACGCCGGTGCGCGAGCTTTCCGGCGGCGAGCGCGCGCGGCTGCTGCTGGCGCGCGTGCTGGCGCGGCCGGCGAACTTGCTGGTGCTCGACGAGCCGACCAACGACCTCGACATGGAAACGCTGGAACTGCTGCAGGAACTGGTCGCGGGCTTTGCCGGAACGGTGATCCTGGTCAGCCACGACCGCGATTTCCTCGACCGCACCGTCACCAGCGTGATCGCACCGGAGGGCAACGGCCGCTGGATCGAATATGCCGGCGGCTATTCCGACATGCTGGCGCAGCGCGGCGGCTCCCGGCTGGAGGACCGGAAGGCAAGGTCGAAGGCCGAGGCCGCCGAGGCTTCGCCGAAAGCCGAACAACCAGCGTCCAAGAGCCCTGCGAAAAAGCTCTCCTTCAAGCAGAAATTTGCGCTGGATTCCCTGCCAAAGAAGATCGAAGCGGTGACGGCCTCGATCTCGCGACTGGAGAACAACATCGCCGATCCGTCCTTCTACGAGCGCGACCCGGTCTCGTTCCAGAAGACCATCGCCGCGCTCGACAAGGAGCGCACAACGCTTGCCGCGCTCGAGGAAGAGTGGCTGGAACTGGAGATGCTGCGCGAAGAGATGGAGGGGTAGGCTTGCCCGCACCTCTATATACGCTTATCTTATGCGCATAGAACAGGGAGGCTGCCGTGCTCCAATCAACCGCGAAATCGCAACGCAAATCGGTAAACACCTCGATCGATTCGAGATTGATCGAGGAGGCCAAGGCATTGGGTATCAATATGTCCCGCGCTGCCGAGCAAGGAATCGCCAAGGCAATTTCTGCCGAGAAGACCCGTCGCTGGCAGGAGGAGAACAAGGAAGCGCTCGAAAGCTCTAACGAATACGTCAAGCGTAACGGTCTGCCTTTAGCCAAGTACCGGCTGTTTTGATGGCCCGCTACGATTTCTACCGAAGCACGGGAAGCGACGGCTATCTCCTCGATGTCCAGTCCGACATACTTGAACACCTCGATACCAATGTCGTCGTTCCCCTTCTGCCCCCCAATATCGCACCGCTGCCGGCACGCAGGCTGAACCCGATCTTCAGGATCGACGGCAACGAACACATTATGGTCACTCAGTTCATTTCGGCTGTGACCGCTTCCGAATTGCGGGCGGCGGAAGGAAACCTTGCCAGGCATCATGACGAGATCGTCGCCGCTCTCGACATGCTTTTTCAGGGATTTTGAGCAGCGGCGCCATTGCGTCGCCGCTCACCCGGAAGTCTTCGCAGCCCAGGCCTTCAGCGCCTCGTCGAACACTTTCTCGCCCGGGATGCCCTTCTCCATGGTGAGCAGCGCCCGGCGTCCGGTCTTGTAGACCACCGGAACATCGATCCAGTCCTGGCCCCTCAGCAGCGTCAGATTGGCGTCTTCGTCGGCCTTGGTGTCGTTGAGCGCGACGAGGAAGAAACCGTCGGCGATCTTGGCCGGAATGCCGATCAGCGGGCTGCCGGCATCCTGCTCGGAGCTCTTCATGGCGATGCGCAGGATGTTGTCGACGCCGCCGCCGTCAAATCCTTCCGGCGTCAGGAAGATCATCTCGACGATGTGGCTGGCCGGAAGCGTCTGGTCGGTGTTGCGCCGGATCGTCATGCGCAGCTGGATATTCTTGCCCGGGATCGTCGCCTCGGCGCGGATCGCCGGCTCCGGCGGCAGGTCGCCGCCGGGCGATTCCTGCACCAGCGACCAGACGATGCTGCCGGGCTCGGCCGTGCCCTGCTGGGTGCTGGTGCGCTCCTCATAGAAAATCGCCTTCTGCCCGACCGGCACGGTCGCCGCGGCCGTTGCCGGCGCGGGCGGCGTCGTGCCTGCGGCCGGCGGCGTTGCGCCAGCCGCGGGCGGCGTTGCTCCAGCCGTGGGCGGCGTGGCGCCAGCCGCGGACGGTGTGGTTCCGGCCACCGGCGGCGTCGGATTGGCCGCGTTGGTCGCCGGCGCCGCCGGCGTTGCTCCCGCGGCAGGCGCCGCGGGTGTTTGCGCGGCCGCCGCAGGCGGGGTCGCCGCCGGCGCCGTTGCGGCCGCGGGCGGCGGCCGCGACGTCAGCGCCGCGACGGACTCACCTTCGCCGATCGTGGGCTGTCCGCCGGCGGAGCCGGGATCGGTCTCCTTGCCCTCGGGTGTCAGGCGTTGCGTGAACTTGGTCGTCTCGGCTGGCTCGCTGCTAGCCGCCGGGGCCGGCGCCGCGGCCGTCTCGGTGGCGGGCTTGGCCGGAGCCGGCTTCGCCAGCGGCTCGGTCGAAACCGTCTTGCTGCCGCCGCCAACGCCGAACAGCGAGCCGAACGCATTTTTGTTCAGCCATATACCGTAGCCGCCGCCCGCCAGCACCAGGAGCGCGATGACGGCGGCGATCAAGCCGCCATAGCCGCGCTTGCGCTCCCGCGGCTGTGGCCGTAGGCGCTGGAAGGTGTCGGCCGCCGGCTGCTCGTCATTGGCAAAGACGTCGCCGCCATCATCGGCATCGTCCAAGCCCGCCAGGCCGACATCGTCTTCACGCGGCGACGGCATCGGCGGTGGCGGGGCTTTCTGCCACGCGGGCTCCGCTTTTGGTGCGGCCTGCAAACTTGGCTCCGTCCTTGCCGTGTTCTGCCACGCTGGCTCGGCCTTCGCAGCGTTTTGCGGCGCGGGCTCCGCCTTCGGCGCGCTTTGCCAGCTCGGTTCCGTCCTGGCGGGCGGGGCCGCCGGCTTGAACGGTTCGGATTTGAACGGATCCGGCTTGGCAGGCGCCGGCGCCTCCGGCTGGCGGGAGTGGTACGGCTGATTCTTGTTACGGTCGATGGAGGAGAAGATATGCTCCAGCTCCGCCAGCGGATCCTCGGCCGGAACGCGTTTGACATAGTCGCGCTCGACGCTGGAGATGGCGTCTTCTAGCGAGCGCTTCTGCTTGCTGACGACATCGGGCGCAAGCGGCGGGGAATATTCAGCGAGCTTCTTCGCCAGCACCGCGCGGGCACCGTCGTATATCTGTTTGCGCACCTCGAACGAAGGATCCACCTTCTTGTCGAGCTGCTTTTTCAGAACACTAACGAAATCTGCCATGCGTCAAGTGACCTGCATTCTTTTCCCGCCGGCCGCAAATCAGCCATAGCGCCGGGAAGGGCTGTGAAACTAGTCTTGAAACGGGTCGGTCACAAGTATTGTGTCGTCCCGCTCGGGGCTGGTGGAGAGCAGCGCCACCGGGGCGCCGATCAGCTCCTCGATATGGCGGACATATTTGACCGCTTGCGCCGGCAAATCGTTCCAGCTTCTGGCGCCGGCCGTGGTTCCCTTCCAGCCTTCGAGCGTCTCGTAGATGGGCTCGACACGCGCTTGCGCGCCCTGGCTGGCCGGCAGGTAATCGATCGTCTCGCCATCGAGCCTGTAGCCCGTGCAGACCTTGATCTGGTCCAGCCCGTCGAGCACGTCGAGCTTGGTGAGCGCGATGCCCTTGATGCCGTTGACGGCGACGGCCTGGCGCACCAGCAAGGCGTCGAACCAGCCGCAGCGGCGCTTGCGTCCGGTGACGACGCCGAATTCGTGGCCGCGTGTGCCGAGGAACTCGCCGATCTCGTTCTTCTGTTCCGTCGGGAACGGCCCCTCACCGACGCGCGTCGTATAGGCCTTGGTGATGCCGAGCACATAGCCGATGACGCCGGGGCCGACGCCGGAACCGGCAGCGGCTTGCCCCGCGACCGTATTGGACGAGGTGACGAAGGGATAGGTGCCGTGGTCGATATCGAGCAGCGTGCCCTGCGCACCCTCGAACAGGATGCGCTCGCCGGCGCGACGCCTGTCGTCGAGCACTTTCCAGACGCGGTCCATGTAAGGGAGGATTTCGGCGGCCACCGAAGTCAGCTCCTGCATGATCGCCTCATGCGTCGCTTCCGGATGGCCGAGCCCGCGGCGCAGCGCGTTGTGGTGCGTCAGCAGCCTGTCGACCTTCAAGGGGAGCGTTTCCAAATCCGCCAAATCCATCACCCGCACCGCGCGCCGGCCCACCTTGTCCTCGTAAGCGGGGCCGATGCCGCGGCGGGTCGTGCCAATCTTGGTTCCGGAATTCGAGGCGGCGTCTTCGCGGAATCCGTCCAGCTCCCGGTGCAGCGACAGGATAAGCGCGGTGTTTTCGGCTATTTTCAGGCGCTCCGGCGTGACCTCCACGCCCTGTTCCTTGAGCTTCTTGGCTTCGGCGACGAAGGCATGCGGATCGAACACCACGCCATTGCCGATGATCGAAAGCTTGCCCTGCCTGACCACGCCTGATGGCAGCAGCGACAGCTTGTAGACCTTGCCGTCGACGACCAGCGTATGGCCGGCATTGTGGCCACCCTGGAAGCGCACGACCACATCGGCCCGTTCCGACAGCCAGTCGACGATCTTGCCCTTGCCTTCGTCACCCCACTGCGAGCCGACGACCACCACATTGGCCATGTTCTTTTCCCTTGAAATGCCGCGCGGGCGGCCTGAAAACGACAGGCCTCTATAGCGTCAAGCGCCCGCCGGCGCGACCCTTTCTTTGCCGTCGAAACCATCCTGGAGCATGATCCCCGAACCGAAGGTCGGCGAACGTCAATTTGATCCAGGCACAACAAAATCCGGCTTTCGCATCATTTACTTGTCGCCGCTGCCGCACTAGGCCGGCCTGAACCCTCGAATATGCTGCAGGGCCGGATCCTCCATGCACAGAGCCGCCTACCTGTTCCTCCTGTCGACCACGCTCTTGTGGGGCGGCAATTCGGTGGCGGGCAAGCTTGCCGTCGGCCATGTCTCGCCAATGACGCTGGTGTTCCTGCGCTGGGTCATGGCCGTGCTGATCCTGCTTCCCATCGGCTGGCGGACACTGCGCGAGGATTGGCCCGAAGTGCGCAGCCACTGGAAGCTGCTTGCCGGCCTCGGCGCTTGCGGCTTCACCATCTTCAACGTCATCTTCTACACCGCGCTTAACTACACGACCGCCATCAATGTCTCGATCGAACAGGCAGCCATCCCGATCGTCATCATCCTTGCCAATTTCGTGCTGTTCAGGCTGCGCGTGCGACCTCTGCAGATCGCCGGCGTCGTGCTCACGATCATCGGCGTCGCGCTGACTGCCAGCCATGGCGATCTCGGCCAGTTGCTGAAGCTCGACCTCAACTTCGGCGATGCCATCATGCTTGTCGCGGTGCTTTGCTACAGCCTCTATTCGGTGGGGCTGCGCCTCAAGCCGGCAATCCGCTGGCAAAGTTTCATGCTGGCGCTGTCGATCGCCGCGCTGCTGACGTCAGTACCCTTCTTCATCTGGGAGATCGCGGCCGGCCACGTCATCGTGCCGGATGCGCGTGGATGGGCGCTCACGCTCTATACGGCGCTCGGCGCGTCGGTTGTCTCGCAGGTTCTCTATATCAAGGGCAACGAATTGATCGGTGCCAACCGTGCCGGCCTGTTCATCAACCTGGTGCCGATCTTCGGAACGCTGCTTTCGGTGCTGATCGTCGGCGAGCAGTTTCAGGCCTATCAGGCTTTCGCGCTGGCGCTTGTCCTGGGCGGCATTGCGCTTGCCGAATACAGCGGCAGCCGAGCAGCGCTGCAGGCAGGATGATGTCTCAAATCATGCGCCAGACGGCCATCGGGTGACGGCTATGCCGTCGACGCCCCGCCTGCTGCAGACGGGGCGTTTTGATGTCGGGCGCTGGAGGATCGGCTACTCGCCGCCGACGTCGAAGCGCAGCCGCTTAGCCGAATCGATCGCCTTGTGCGCGCGCACCTGCTCCAGCACTTTTTCCGGGAAGGGCGCATCGAGATAGAGCAGCGCGATCGCATCGCCGCCCGGGCGGTTGCGGCCGAGCTGGAAGTTGGCGATGTTGACGCCGTTCTCGCCGCACACCGTGCCGAGCAGGCCGATGATGCCCGGCGCGTCGGCATTGGTCGTGTAGAGCATGTGCTGGCCGACTTCGGCGTCGAGATTGATGCCCTTGATCTGGATGAAGCGCGGCTTGCCATCGGAGAAGCAGGTGCCCGCGATCGAGCGCGTCCTGTGTTCGGTCTTGACGGTGAGCTTGATGTAGCCGTCGAACACGCCCGACTTGTCGCGCTTGACCTCGGCAACGATGATGCCGCGCTCCTTCACCATGATTGGCGCCGACACCATGTTGACGTCGGAAACCTGCGGACGGATGAGACCGGCAAGGGCAGCGCTTACCAGCGCGCGCGTGTTCATTGTCGCGGTCGAGCCGTCGAACAGGATCTCGACCTCCTTGATCGGATCCTCGGTGACCTGGCCGACAAAGGCGCCGAGCACTTCGGCAAGCTTGACGAAGGGCTTGAGCCGCGGCGCTTCCTCGGCCGTGATCGAAGGCATGTTGATGGCATTGGAGACCGCGCCCTTGATGAGGTAGTCGCTCATCTGCTCGGCGACCTGCAAAGCGACATTCTCCTGCGCCTCGGTGGTCGAGGCGCCGAGATGCGGGGTCGCCACGACATTCTCCATGCCGAACAGCGGGTTGTTCTCCGCCGGCTCGACCTCGAAGACGTCGACGCCGGCGCCCGCCACCTTGCCGCTTTTCAGCGCCGCGACGAGGTCGGCCTCGACGACCAGCCCGCCGCGGGCGCAATTGATGATGCGCACGCCGTTCTTCATCTTGGCGATCGCCGCCGCGTCGATGATGTTGCGCGTCTTGTCGGTCAGCGGCGTATGCAGCGTGATGAAGTCGGCGCGGTGAAAGAGCTCATCGAGCTCGACCTTCTCGACGCCGAGTTCCTCGGCGCGGCTGTCCGACAGGAACGGGTCGAAGGCAATCACATGCATCTTCAGGCCGACGCCGCGCGTGGCGACGATCGAGCCGATATTGCCGCAGCCGATCACGCCCAGCGTCTTGCCGGTGATCTCGACACCCATGAAGCGGTTCTTCTCCCACTTGCCGGCATGGGTCGAGGCATTGGCTTCCGGGATCTGCCGCGCCAGCGCGAAGATCATCGCGACCGCATGCTCGGCCGTGGTGATCGAATTGCCGAAGGGCGTGTTCATCACGATGATGCCCTTGCGGCTGGCGGCCGGGATATCGACATTGTCGACGCCGATACCGGCGCGGCCGACGACCTTGAGCCTGCCGGCGGCATTGATCAGCTTCTCGGTGACCTTGGTCGCCGAGCGGATGGCGAGGCCGTCATATTGGCCGATCACCTCGATCAGCTTTTCCTTGTCCTTGCCGAGATCGGGCAGATAGTCGACGTCGATGCCGCGATCCTTGAAGATCTGCACGGCGGTGGTGGAAAGTTTATCCGAAACGAGAACGCGGGGCGCCATTGCGGCCTCCTTGACGTGGGAATGGATGTGTCGGGAAATGGCGGCCCACTGGCCGCCATGAAACTCAGGCCGCTGCCTTGAGCGACGCCTTCTGCGCGGCGAAGGCCCAGTCGAGCCAGGGCATCAGCGCTTCGAGATCGGAAGTCTCGACGGTTGCGCCGCACCAGATGCGCAGGCCGGGCGGGGCATCGCGATAGGAGCCGATGTCGTAAGCGACGCCTTCCTTATCGAGCGAAGACACGATCCCCTTGGCGAAAGCCGCCTGGCCGTCGGCATCGAGCGCCGCCACTTGCGCGTCGGTGAAGGAGAGGCACACAGACGTATTCGAGCGCGTCGCCGGATCGACGGCGAGATGGCCGAGCCACAGCGACTTCTCAACAAACCGGTCGAGCACCGCGGCATTGGCGTCCGCGCGGGCGATCAAAGCCTCCAGGCCGCCGATCGACGTAGCCCACCGAAGAGCATCGAGATAATCCTCCACGCACAGCATCGACGGCGTGTTGATGGTCTCGCCCTTGAAGATGCCCTCGATCAGCTTGCCGCCCGAAGTGAGGCGGAAGATTTTCGGCAGCGGCCAGGCCGGCTTGTAGGTCTCCAGCCGCTCGACGGCGCGGGGCGACAGGATCAGCATGCCATGTGCGCCCTCGCCGCCCAAAACCTTCTGCCAGGAGAAGGTGACGACATCGAGCTTTTCGAAATCGAGCCGCTGCGCGAAGGCGGCCGAGGTTGCGTCGCAGATAGTCAGCCCCTTGCGGTCCGCGGGAATGAAATCGCCGTTCGGCACGCGCACGCCCGAGGTCGTGCCGTTCCAGGTGAAGACAACGTCGCGGTCGAAATCGACCTGCGCCAGGTCGGGCAGCTTGCCGTAGCCGGCCTCGAACTTGCGCACATCGGCGAGCTTGAGCTGCTTGACGACATCGGTCACCCAGCCGGAGCCGAAGCTCTCCCAGGCGACCATGTCGACGCCGCGCTCGCCAAGCAGCGACCAGAGCGCCATCTCGACAGCGCCCGTGTCCGACGCCGGCACGATGCCGATGCGGTAGCCGGCGGGAACCTTGAGGATGTCGCGCGTCTGCTCGATCGCCTGTTCGAGCTTCGCCTTGCCGATCTTGGCGCGGTGCGAGCGCCCGAGCGCGGCGGCTTTCAGCGCCTCGGCCGACCAGCCAGGGCGTTTTGCGCAGGGACCTGAGGAGAAATTGGGATTTGCCGGACGGAGTCCGGGCTTGGTAAGCGTCGTCATCGTGGTCTATCCTTCCAGATAGTGGCCCCTCGTTGGGGAGGGGTGGCCCACGGACGGCGATATGCGCTCAGCCTTTCGGCGTCAAGGGGAAAGTTTTTGTCGCTGACGGGATATTCGTTCCGACTGATGCCCGAGCCGAAAGAAATACGGCGGGCCTTCAGGACCCGCCGCCGAAACCTCTCCGGCTGCATCGCTCACCAGAGATCGTAACGCAGCCCGAGCTTGACCTGATGATTGCTGATGCCTTTGTGGACAGGGAAGGAGGTAAGGCTTGCGGCGGTAACGTATTCCGCATCGGGGGCGGAGAAATACTGATACCCCAGGTCGACGAGCACGTTCTTGGATACCTGGTATGCAAGGCCAGCATTCAACGTATAGGCGAGAGAGTACCGAGATTTATTATCCTCGACGGTGAAGTTATTGGCGGAGTCATTGATATCGGTGTAACTGGCCGAAAGCTTGCGCGTGCTGCGAACAACGCCGATGCCGGCGCCGACATAAGGCGTGATGCCTACATATGTGCCAAGATCGACATAGCCGTTGAGTATGCCTGAGATCGCATAGTTCTTCAGGTTTCCGAACCCCACGGCCGACGGCGTCGCGGTCCCTGTATCATCATAGCTGAAGCTGGCTTTGTTGCCGGGCAGATAGCCGAGGTTGAGATCGGCGCGAAGGTAATCATTGAAGTGATATCCGAAGCCGATGCTCGCGAAGTAGGCGTCCTGGCTCTCGCTGAAGCTTTCGTTGTTGATCGTTGACGGGAAGGTGAAATCTCCGTTTTTGAAGCTCTTCCGCGCGAGATAGGAAACATCGCCGCGCAGGTACCAGCCCGAGCCGATCTCGACCGGCTGATAGTCCGGCGCCTGGTCGACATAGATCGGCGGATCGTAGTCTGCCGCCAGCGCCGGCGTCATCGGCAACAGGATGATTGCGGCAAGCGCTGACGCGATACGCGATCTGGATATCATGGTCCCCGGCTCCTGAAATTGGCGCCGGCCGCGAACGCGGGCGCCGTTTCAAGGAGCCATTGTTAACCACAGTGGTTAAGTGGCGGTTAAGGATAACAGTCGGTTACCGAATTGATTTCGATCAACATTTATCGGCGACGCATAAACGAAAGCCGCCCGGCTGGCGCCGGGCGGCTGACGAATTTCGGGATAATGAAGGCGATTACTTAGTGTAGATCGGTTCCGGTTCCGGCTGATAGGCGACCACCGGTGCGGCGCAGCCATTGTTGCCGCTGAACTGGTAGCGCAGGCCGCCGCGCACCTCATGCGTGTTTATGCCATGATCGAAACCCGGCCCGGAGCTGGTCGAATCGAACTCGAACATGCGGCCGCCCTGGATGTGGGTGAAGCGATAGCCTGCATCGAGGACCACCCTGTCGGTCAGGCAGTAAGAAGCACCTGCCATGAGAGCGTAGGCGAAGCGCCAGTTGGATGACCCCGGATTGGTCTCGGTGGTGTTCGGATCGTGGACCGTGTCCCACTTGATGTGCGCGCCGCCGATGCCGGCGCCGACATAAGGCGTGATGCCGTGCCAGGTGCCGATATCGACATAGGCGTTGGCGAGCAGCAGCAGGGCGCTCATCCTCGACACTTCGGTTGATGTCGTAGTGAGGTCCGAGGTCTGGCCGTTGAAGTTCGACTTGAACCAATAGTCGGCAGTCAGATCGGTACGGAAGTAGTCGTTGACCTTGTAGCCGACACCGCCGCCTAGCGAGAAGCCACCCTTCAGCTTGCCGAAATCGAAATCGTTGGTGCCGGGCGGTGGTCCGTAGGTAATGTAGTCGATGCCACGCAAAGTCGACTTGTGATAGTCAATGTCGCCACGGATATACCAGCCGCCGACATCAATCGGCTGCTGTTCGACTACCGGCGGCGGAGCTTCTTCGATTTGCGGTTCCGCGAGGTCGGCGGCGAGAGCCGGTCCGGCTATCCCCGCGAACAGCGCGGCAAGCAATGCCATTCTTGCTGTCTTGAACATTCTGTCACCCCTAAGAAGCCTCGGGACGACTCCCGCCCGAAGATGATTGACCTCGGGTTTGGATAATGAATTGCAAAGGTTAAAAGCCGTTTAACCGTACCGATTAACCACCACTCTATACAATTTTAGAGGGAAAGCCGTTGTCCCAATGGCCCCCCGGCAACGAAAAAGCCCGCCAGGCGGCGGGCTTCCGGATCTAGGAAAACTGCGCGACCGGCTCAGGCGGCGCTGCGGGTTTCCTGGAGGATGTCGACGATGTCGTTGACGACCGCTTCGACCAGTTGCGGATCGTCGCCCTCGGCCATGACGCGGATGAGCGGCTCGGTGCCCGAGGGCCGGATGACGAGGCGGCCGGACGTGCCGAGCCGGTTGCGTCCTTCCTCGATCGCCGCCTTGACCGACGCCTCCTCCAACGGCTTGCCGCCGGAGATGCGGACATTCTTCAGAAGCTGCGGCACCGGCTCGAATTTCTTCGACAGCTCGCTGACCGGGCGGTTCTGCCGTTTGATGCAGGCCAGCACCTGCAAGGCGGAGACCAGGCCATCGCCGGTGGTCGAGAAATCGGAAAGCACGATGTGGCCCGACTGCTCGCCGCCGACATTTAGGCCATGTGCGCGCATATGCTCGACCACATAGCGGTCGCCGACCTTGGTGCGATGGAGCTGCAGCTTCATGTCGCCGAGGAAGCGCTCCAGGCCGAGATTGGACATCACGGTGGAGACGACGCCGCCACCGGCCAGCCGTCCGCTCTGGTGCCAGGATTCGGCGATCAGCGCCATGATCTGGTCGCCGTCGACGATCGCTCCGTTCTCGTCGACGATGACGACGCGGTCGGCGTCGCCGTCGAGCGCGATGCCGATGTCGGCGCGCACCTCGTGCACCTTCTTCTGCAGGCCGGCCGGATGGGTCGAGCCGCACTCCTTGTTGATGTTGAAGCCGTTCGGCTCGACATTGATCGCCACCACCTCGGCGCCGAGTTCCCACAGCGCCTCGGGCGCCACCTTGTAAGACGCGCCATTCGCGCAGTCGACGACGATCCTCAGGCCCGAAAGCGACATTGAGCGCGGCAGCGTGCGCTTGGCGAATTCGATATAGCGGTCATGCACGCCGTCGACGCGCTTGGCGCGGCCGAGCCCGTCGGAATCGGCGAGCGCCAGATCGATTTCCTTGTCGAGCATGCTCTCGATGCGCTCCTCGATCTCGTCGGAAAGCTTGTAGCCGTCGGGACCGAACAGCTTGATGCCGTTGTCGTAGTAAGGATTGTGCGAGGCCGAGATCATCACGCCGATGTCGGCGCGCAGCGAGCGCACCAGCATGGCGACCGCCGGTGTCGGAATAGGACCGAGCAGGAACACGTCCATGCCGGCTGCGCACAGGCCTGCGACCATGGCATTCTCGATCATGTAGCCGGAAAGCCGTGTGTCCTTGCCGAGCACGACGCGGTGACGATGATTGCCGCGCTGGAACGAGAGCCCGGCGGCCATGCCGACGCGCATGGCGACCTCTGCCGTCATCGGAAATTTGTTGGCGCGACCGCGGATACCGTCTGTGCCGAAATACTGTCCTGCCATGTGCCTTACAGTCCCCGTCGGTTTTTCAGCCGCCCGTATTGCCACAATTGAGCCGCATCCGATCATCAAATTTCGTGATTGTATATTACCAATCCTTAGAAAAACATTGTCGCGGGCGGCGCAAGTGCCCGCGCGAGGCATTTCAATGTCCTATCCACCGGCAAACTTTGGCTGGCACCACGCCGGCAAGCAATTCATACCTTATCAGGAGCAACACACTTTGTGAGCGTACCGATGCGGAAGCATCTGGCGCAACCGGGCATTGAGAGCTATTGATTTGGCATAGGGACACTTATTGGCGGCAGCAAGGGAGAAAACGCCATGCTTATTCATAGACTTGCAGCTTTGACGGGTATCGCCGTCGCAACCTTGTTCCTGGCGGCGCCCGCCAACGCGCTGACCATGGCCGAGTGCAGCACCAAGTATAACGCGGCCAAGGATGCGGGAACGCTCGCCGGTCAGACCTGGAACCAGTTCCGCAAGGCGCAGTGCGGCAGCGATGCTTCCGCCGCGAGCGACACCAAGGCGGCGACCGACGCCAAGACGGCGACCGATACGAAGGCCGCCGACACGAAGAAGGCAAAGACGGCCGCCGCTGCCGACGACGCAGCCAAGGGCTTGAGCGCCAAGGAGTGCAGCACCAAATACCAGGCCGCAAAATCCGCCGGCACGCTCAACGGTATGAAGTGGAACGACTTCCGCAAGGCCGAGTGCGGCCCTGGCGCAACCGCCGCGGCTGCCACCGCCCCCGCCACCAAAACCGCCACGACGACCAAGACCTCGACCGCCGCTGCCGATGGCGGCAAGGGCCTGACCATGGCCGAATGCAGCACCAAGTACCAGGCTGCGAAGACCGCCAACAAGCTGAACGGCATGAAGTGGAACGACTTCCGCAAGGCCGAATGCGGCGCAGGTGCCGACGATGACGACACCGTGCCGGCTCCGACTGAGGCGACTTTCACGAAGGAACCGGCCAAGCCGACTGTGACCGCTCCGAAGGGCGTCACTTTCCCGGCCGCCATCTCGCCGAAATTCGCCAACGAGACCCCGGCCAAGGCCCGCATGCACACCTGCCTCGAGCAGTACTATGCCAACAAGGATGCCAACACGCTGAACGGCCTGAAGTGGATCCAGAAGGGCGGCGGCTTCTATAGCCTGTGCAACGCCAAGCTGAAGAGCTGATCGCCTAATTATTCGAAGGGAAAATGCCCGCGCGTCACAAGATGCGCGGGCTTTTTGTTGCAGGCGAAGACGCCCGCGGCCTGCTCGCATCTGCATATGGCGGGACTGTCGGCATCGCCGATTTGCCCACACTGCCCACCGCCAGGCTTGTCGGGAGCTCGCAAAGATTCCGGTTGAACACATAGGGAACAAACAGTATACAAAAAGATTTCGAACCTATCATCAATCAGGAGGATCTCAATGTTCAATTTGAAATTGGCGGCGTTGGCTATGACGGCATTGGTCGCTTGGAACGCCTCACCTGCGAGCGCGCTGACGATGAAGGAATGCAGCGAGACCTATCGGGCGGCCAAGGAAGGCGGCACTCTGAACGGCATGGACTGGGCCGCTTTCCGCAAGGAGAAATGCGCGACGTCCGCCGCGGAGAGCGTCAGCGCGGATCCGGTCACATCCGCGGAGCAGCAGAAAACCGAAACCAGCGCTGCGGTCGCCCCCACGGTAGCGCCGGCGGGCGTGACATTCCCAACCACCCTCGCCGCCGAGTTCAAGACCGAAAAGCCCGCTAAGGCCCGGATGAAGACCTGCCTGCAGGGTTACCACGACAACAAGGAGGCGGGTACGTTGAACGGCCTTCGCTGGATCCAGAAGGGCGGCGGTTACTACAGCCTCTGCAATGCGCGGCTGAAAGCTGAATCATAAAAATCAAATACGGCGGATAAAGCGGTTCACCGTTTTTCCCGCAGACGTTGAGCCATCATCCTCGGGGGCATCTGGGGATTTGCTGTTGGGCGATATCTACGCGCCAGGACGAGGCAAGCCTTGCCTTGTCTCCAATGCCCAAACAAAAACGCCGCGGAGCAAGCCGCGGCGTTTCTCGATCGGTCTTTCGCGCACCAACCTCAGCTTGACGGCTGGGGTTCCATGCCGCCTTCGGGCTCGGGGCCTTTCTTGCGGCGGCCGCCCGTACCGGCCTTCGGCACGGCCGAGCCGCGGCTGGGCGGCGTGTCGTCGCCAAGGTCGCGGGCGGGCTTGTGCCCGGCGATCAGCTGCTTGATCTCTTCGCCGGACAGCGTCTCATACTCAAGCAACCCTTCGGCAAGCGCGATCCAGTCCTTCTTCTTCTTGGTGAGCACCGACTTCGCCGTCGAATAGGCGTCGTCGATCAGCCGCCGAACCTCGGCGTCGATGATCTGCGCCGTCTCTTCCGAGATGTTCTGCTGGCGCGCCACCGAATGGCCGAGGAAGACCTCTTCCTGGTTGTCGCCATAGGCGACATGGCCAAGCTTGTCGGAGAAGCCCCAGCGCGTGACCATGGCGCGCGCCAGCTTGGTCGCCTGCTCGATGTCGGAGGAGGCGCCCGACGTGATGTTCTCCTTGCCGAACTTGAACTCCTCGGCGACGCGGCCGCCCATCATGATCGCCAGCCTGGAGATCATGTATTTGTAGCTCATCGAATAGCGGTCGCCTTCGGGCAGCTGCATGACCATGCCGAGCGCGCGGCCGCGCGGGATGATGGTCGCCTTGTGCAGCGGATCGGCCGTCGGCACGTTGAGCGCCAGGATGGCGTGGCCCGCCTCGTGATAGGCGGTCAGCTCCTTCTCGGCCTGGGTCATCGCCGACGAGCGGCGCTCGGCGCCCATCATGATCTTGTCCTTGGCGTCCTCGAACTCGGCCATGGTGACGAGCCGCTTGTTGCGGCGCGCCGCCATCAGCGCGGATTCGTTGACGAGGTTCATCAGATCGGCGCCGGAGAAGCCGGGCGTGCCGCGCGCGATCACCTTGAGATCGACATTGGGCGCCAGCGGCACGTTGCGCACATGCACCTTGAGGATCTTCTCGCGGCCGACGATGTCGGGGTTCGGCACCACGACCTGGCGGTCGAAACGGCCGGGCCTCAGCAGCGCCGGATCGAGCACGTCGGGCCGGTTGGTGGCGGCGATCAGGATGATCGACTCGTTGGATTCGAAGCCGTCCATCTCGACCAGCAGCTGGTTCAGCGTCTGCTCGCGCTCGTCATTGCCGCCGCCGAGGCCGGCGCCGCGATGGCGGCCGACGGCGTCGATTTCGTCGATGAAGATGATGCAGGGCGCGTTCTTCTTGGCTTGGTCGAACATGTCGCGCACGCGGCTCGCGCCGACGCCGACGAACATCTCGACGAAATCCGAGCCGGAAATGGTGAAGAACGGCACATTGGCCTCACCCGCGACCGAGCGGGCAAGCAGCGTCTTGCCGGTGCCAGGCGGGCCAACCAAGAGCACGCCGCGCGGGATCTTGCCGCCGAGACGCTGGAACTTCTGCGGATCGCGCAGGAACTCGACGATCTCTTCCAGATCTTCCTTGGCCTCGTCGACGCCGGCGACATCCTGGAAGGTGACGCGGCCATGCGCCTCCGTCAGAAGCTTGGCCTTCGACTTGCCGAAGCCCATCGCTCTTCCGGAACCGGATTGCATCTGGCGCATGAAGAATATCCACACGCCCAGGATCAGGATCATCGGCAGCCACGAGATCAGGTAGCCGAACAGCGAATTGGAGCCGTCGGTCTCGGGCTTGGCGGTGATGGTGACGTTCTTGTCCTGCAGCCTGGAGACAAGCGACGGGTCGCCAGGCGAATAGGTCTGGAAGCCGTTGGCGTTATCGGTGTAGTTGCCGAAGATGCGGGCGCCAGCGATGGTCACGCTCTTGACCCGGCCGGAGGCGACATCCTGCAGGAACTGCGAATAGGCGATATCCGTCGTGGCACCGCGCGTCTGGGGCGTCTGGAACAGATTGAACAGGGCGATGAGCAGGACCGCTATGATCGCCCAGAGCGCGAGGTTGCGATAATTCGGATTCATCTATTGTCCCGTTGGGGCCCGCCTGCGGGCCCGCGATAATGGAGAAGCTCGGCCTAACATAGGGAGAGCGTCTCCCCTTGCCAAGCAGAACAGCACGTGTCGGTTAAGCTTTCGCCACCCTCGCCCACCATCATGGCCGTGGAATGGCGGCGCCGGCAACGGTGGCGCACCCATAAGCGCCGCGCTGGCGGCGGCTGGCTCAATGTCGAAGGACGGCAGGAAGCGCGCGAAAGGAGCCAGCGCCGGAACGGCCGCGATCGGCTGCAGGCCCGCATTGCCGCCCGCAAACCCAAGGCATACGCCGCCGGACCACAACGAAGGCTCCGCGGCCAGCGCTGCGCGTGAGAGGCTTTGTGGAACATCCTCGCTCAGGGACGCTTGCCTGGCTGCGGCGGACCCCAGCGGCGCGATCACCAAATCGCCCGGCCCGTCTTTGAAAGTGATGCGGCAGCGGCTGTCCCAGAGCCGGTTGTCCACCGGCGGCATGGGGGCGGGCAGGTTGCGGTTTTCGCGGCGAAGGAAAATGCCGGTTCGGCGCGCGTCGACCACCGTCCGCGACAATGTAGCGCAAAGCGACCCCAACCGCAGACGCGAGAGCAGCTTAGCGCAGCGCGCCTCATTGGCGAGGAACGACATGCCGCCGACGGCGGCCAAAAGGATGCGCAACGCATAGATGGCCGCCTCGCCATCCTCATGCCCGGCGAAATCGCGATCAAGGCGGATGAGGCCCGGACTTGGTCTGTCGGCAAAGGCGTCTATGAGCATGGCGGCGCGGCGACCGATGTCCTGGCGCGCGAAAGCCGCCTGCTGCGACCGCGCCAGCGCTTCCTTGATGCGCCGTTCGCCGTCGCCCTGCGCGAGCTTCGCCCGCACGCGCGGCCGCTCGAAGCGGGCATCGACATTGGTCGGATCCTCGATCCAGCCGATGTCGCGAGCCTGCAGCATCTCGCGCAGCGCCGCGCGCCTTGTACCGAGCAGCGGCCGGACGATCCATGTCCGCCAGTCGTGCAGCGTAGCGGGCGCCATGCCGGCGAGGCCGCGGCCGTCATCGTCGCGCGCCTGCCGCATCAGCACGGTCTCGGCCTGGTCGTCCGCGGTGTGGCCGGTCAGGATCAGCTTGATGCCTTCGGCGCCGGCGGCTTCCGCAAGCAGCCTGTAGCGCGCCTCGCGCGCGGCGGCCGGCAGCCCGGTCGCAGGCTTGTCGCCGTGCCAGGAGAGAATGCGATGCGCGATGCCGCGCTCGGCGCAGAAATTGGCAACCTGCCGCGCCTCGATGGCCGAGTCCGGCCTTAAGCCGTGATCGATCGTCACCGCAAGCAGCCTGGCGCCCGATGCGGTCCGGTCGAAGTGATCCTTGAGAAGAAGAAGAAGGGCGGTCGAGTCGCTGCCGCCGGATACGGCTGCAACGGCGCCGCTCGAAAAGTCTAGGTCTGAGAAAAGGCCGTGTGAAAAATCAGCTTTGGTATCGGGCGTCAGCACGCCGCCAGTGCCTTTTCCTGCTTGATGCGTTCCTTGAGCGTGCCCGAAACGTCGGGATAGCGCTTGCCGATCTCGTTGAACGTGGCGCAGGCGACGTCGTTCTGCTTCAGGCCCACCAGCGAAACGCCGAGCTTGAGCAGCATGTCGGGCGCCTTCTTGGCCTTCGGATAGTCCTTGCTGGCGGCGAGGAAGACTTCCGCCGCGTCGCGGTATTTCTGCTGACCGAGCAGCGACTCGCCCAGCCAGTAATGCGCATCCGCCGCCTTGGCGTCCTTGGGGAAGCGCGAAATATGGTCGCGAAAACCCTGCTCGGCGGTCGGGTAATCGCCCGACAGGATGAACTGGTAGGAATTGCGGTAGAGCTCGTCCGGATTGTTGGTCGACGGCAGGGCCGCGACTTCGGTGCCGCCGGCTTTGTTCTTCCTGGCCGGGGTCTCGGCGGAAGGAGCGCTTGCCGTGGCCGCCGGAGCTTGCGCCGGCGCGCTGGCGTGCGGATCGGTCTCGGCGTTGACGACGTTGCCGTTCTTGTCGACGGTGATGGTGCCGAAATCCTTCGGCGGCGCGCCGGTGATCAGCTTGCCGGGATCGCCGGTTTGCGATTCCACGATGACATCGCCGACCGTCTTGCCGCCGCCATTTTGCCCGCCGGTGCCGGCCGGCGCCTGCCTCGCCGGAGCTTGGGCGACGCTGTTGTCGGTTCCGGCGTCGCCGGTGCCGGAAGCCCCTGTGCCGGCATCGCCGAGATTGGTGGTGCCGCCGTTGCTATTTCCGTCCTGGGGCTGGGCCTCCGACTTCTTCTGTCCGGCCGGCTTGGCGCCGCTTGGCGAGCCGCCCTCGAGCTGCTGGAAGCGGAACTCGTTGTCTTCTTGCTGCTTGCGGATCTGTTCCTGCATCTGCAGGATCTGGAAATTCATCTCCTCGATCTTGCCGTTCAGCTGGCGCAGTTGGTCTTCCAGACCGGTCATGCCAGCGCTGCTATCCTGCGCGATCTGGGCCTGCTCCGGGTTCTTCTTGTCCCCGAAGACGCCGAGTGTCGGCAGATGGAAGGTGAATCCGCCGTCGGAAGCCTGCCCGGCGCGGTCGGCCGGCGCTGCAAGGCTTGGAAGGCTTGATACGAGCAGCAGCGCAAGCGTGCCGCTCAGGACCGTTCTGAAGTGCATTCTGTCTCTCGCGGTGGGTGTTGGCCTGATGCGCCTTTCCAAATCAAACAAGGGGAGGAAGCGCCCTCGCGCTCATAGCAGGACGCGAGACTTCGGCCAAATTTTGTTTCGGTTTGTCGCAAATGAAAAAGGCGGCCCCGAGGCCGCCTTTCATGTTCGGGATGTTGTATTTTTGTCGCCCGCGTCGACGCCGCAGGACCTGGCTCTTAGGAGCCGGCGCCGGAAAGCGTGGTGACGGCGCGGCGGTTCTGCGACCAGCAGGAGATGTCGTCGCAAACCGCGACCGGACGCTCCTTGCCGTAGGAGATCGTCTTCAGGCGGCCGGCGGAGACGCCCTTGGAGACCAGGAAGTCGCGCGTGGCGGCGGCGCGGCGGGCGCCCAGCGCCAGATTGTACTCACGCGTGCCGCGCTCGTCGGCATGGCCTTCGATGACGATCGCGTACTGGCGATACTGGTTGAGCCACTGCGCCTGACGCGACAGCGTGGTCTGCGCATCGGCGCGGATCGACGAGGAATCGGTGTCGAAGAAGATGCGGTCGCCGATATTGACGGTGAAGTCCTGGGCCGAACCGGGGGTGGCTGCGCCGGCGCCGTTGAGGCCGAGATCCGCCGCGCTGTTCGGGGTCTTCTTCGAGGCGCAACCGGTGATGGCGAGAGCCGCCACCAGCGCAATCATCGCCGGGTTTCTGGTAAGTGCTGCGATACGGCTCATGCCGCCTCTCCTTCGCATATGAGTGATTTCGTTGATCACCCAGTAACCACGTTTGGGTTAACCGGCATTCAAGAAACACGGTTAATGTTTGGTTTCGAGCCGCCCTCCGCGGCCGTTTGCGCCCCACGCATTTACCAAGGCGAGGTTGCGCGCGGACCGTAGGCAGAAATGCGGCCAAAACGCGACCAAGGTGAAAAGCGGGATTTTGAGCCGCCCCGCTTTCGTCAGTTCTTCAACTCCTCAGTTCCCCTACTCGAGAAGCGGCGACCAAGCCGGATCGGAAGCGTAGTTCGCCGTCGGAATCTGCTGCTCGTTGCGGCCGGTCAGATCGACCGAGACCAGCTTGGGTCCGCCCGCGGAATCGCGGAAGAACATCAAGACGCGGCCGTTCGGCGCCCAGGTCGGCCCCTCCTGCTGGAAGCCCGAGGACAGGATGCGCTCGCCCGAGCCGTCCGTCTTCATGACGCCGATCTGGAATTCGCCGCCGCTCTGCTTGGTGAAGGCGATGAGGTCGCCGCGCGGCGACCAGACCGGCGTCGAATAGACGCCGTCGCCGAAGGAGATGCGGTGCGGGTTGGACCCGTCCGCGCCCATGACATAGATCTGCGAGCGGCCGCTGCCGCCGCCGCGGTCGGAGGTGAAGACGATTTGCGAGCCGTCCGGTGAATACGAGGGTGAGGTGTCGATCGCGGTCGAGTCGGTCAGCCGCGTCGTCGAGCGGCTCCTCAGGTCCATGGCGAAGATGTTGGAGTTGCCGTCGTCGCGCAGCAGGCTCATGATCACCTTCTGGCCGTCGGGCGAAAAGCGCGGCGCGAACGTCATGCCCGGGAAATTGCCGACCAGCTCGCGCTGGCCGGTCTCGATCTGCAGCAGATAGACCTTCGGCTGTCCGCTTTCATAGGACATATAGGTGATTTCCTGCCGGTTAGGCGAGAAACGCGGCGTCAGCACAATCGAGCGGCCGTCCGACAGATAGCGCACATTGGCGCCGTCCTGGTCCATGATGGCGAGGCGCTTCTTGCGCGCGTTCTTCGCCCCGGATTCGTCGACGAAAACGACGCGCGTATCGAAGTAGCCTTTTTCGCCGGTGATCTTTTCATAGATCGCATCGGCGATGATGTGCGCGACACGGCGTTGATTGGCGTCATTGGCGAAAAACTGCTCGCCGGCCAGCTGCTGGTTGCCGAAAATATCCCACAGGCGGTACTGAGCGCGGATGCGGCCATCCGCCTCCTTGCTCACGCTGCCGGTGACCAGCGCCTGCGCGTTGATGACCTTCCAGTCGTCAAAACGGGGCGTGGCATCCGGATTGGTGATCTTTTCGACAAAGGCGGCCTTGTCGATCGGCGCGAACAGTCCTGATCGTTTCAGGTCGGCTGCGACGATCTCCGATATCTGCGGGCCAAGCCCTCCCTGGAAGTCAGGGATGGCGATTGGCATCGGCTCGACATTGCCTTTGTTGACGTTCAGCTCGAGAGTTGCCTGGGCAGGCAAGGTGGCGACAGAACTTATGCCCATCGCCATCGCGGCGATCATCAGGAGCGGCTTGAGGATGGATTTCATGTCTTCTCGCTTCTCTTGCTGATTTTTTGGACGCTCAGGCTAGAGGCCAAGCATCGCTCTCGGATCGAAGTTGACGCGAATGTCAGACCAGATGTCTTGCTTTCCGGCGGGAACCTGCAGTCCGGCGACATCGCATTTCTGCACGGCGCGAATCGCGCTGGCGTCGAATTGGGGGTTGCCGCTGGACTTCTCCACCGTCGGGCGTCCCTCCAGCTTGCCGGAGGCATTCAGGTTGAAACGGATCACCACGGTGAAGTTCTCGGAGCCTTCGAGGCCCACCGGAAGGGTCCAGCAACCACCGAGCTGATCCTCCAGCGCCCCTTGCTCCGACCTGGAGAGTTTCTGGCCCTGATCCTTCTCGCCACCAAGCGAGGCCTGCTGGGTCGAGCGCTTGGCGCCGCCGCCGGATGGCTTCTGCTTGTCGAGCAGAGCCGTTATCTCGTCGGCGTTGAACTGCTTCTCGTCCGATTTCTTCTTGGAAGACGCTTCCTTCACCGGCTTTTCCGCGTCCTTGCGATCCGGCGCCTTGGCGCTCTCGGCCTGGGCTGGCTGCGGCTTCGGCCGCGCTTCCGGCGCCGGCGCCGAATCCGGAAGCTTTGCCTCTTCCGCCGGCTGATCCTGCGAGATCGCCTCGGCCACCGCGTCGGGCTTGACCTCTTCCTTCTGGATGGCCGCGGTCTTGTCCGGCTGTGGCGCGGGCGTCGGTTCCTTGGCAGGCGTCGGCTTCGGCTCCGTCTGCTTGACCGGCTCGGGCTTGACTTCTTCCTTAGGCGTCGGCGTCGGCGCGACTTCCGTCGCAGGCGTCGGCTTCGGCTTCTCCTGCGGCTTCGGCACGTCCTCGACCGCGGGCTTCTCGGTCGGCGTCGGCGCGGGCGGCGGCGCCGCCGTCTTGTCGACCGGCTTCGGCTTGGCTTCGTCCGTCACTGGCTTGTCGGTGTCGACGGTGTTCTCCCCAACCTTCTGGGCATTGGGAACGACATCCGGGCGCTTCGTCGGAACAGGCGCCGGCTTGTCATGCATGACCGCCTTCTTGTCGCCCTGCAGCGTCTGTGCCACGGCTTCCATCGGCACGATGTCGACTGCCACCGACTCCACGTCGGAGGCGGGCATGGCCGGCGGCGACGACAGCGTGAACAGCCCGAAAGCCAGCGCCACCGCATGCAAGATCACCGAAGAGGTGAGACCGGTCCGCATTTGGCGTCTACTGATCCTGTTCCTGCAGCGAGACCAGGCCGATATTCTTGTAGCCGGCTGCCGAAATGCGGGCCATGACTTTCATCGCCGTGCCGTAATCCGTCGACTTGTCGCCGCGGATGAAGATGCGTTCGTCGTAACCGGTCTTCGAGATCGCCTGCAGCTTGGCTATCAGTTCCTCGATCGGGATTTCGGTTTCCTGCAGATAGATCTGGCCGGCAGCGTTGATCGACACGGTGATCGGCTGGGTCTCGACATTCATCGCCTTGGCCTGCGTGTCCGGCAGGTCGATCGGAACGCCGACGGTGAGCAGAGGCGCCGCGACCATGAAGATGATCAACAGCACCAGCATCACGTCGACCATCGGCGTGACGTTGATTTCCGACATCAGGGCATGGTGACGGCCACGCCGCCTATGGCCGCGTCCGCCCCGCCCCGAGCCACTTGCGCCTGCAGCAGACATCCCCATGATCGATCCTCAGCCCTTCTGCGCTACTTTTTCATCGATTTGGCGCGAGAGTATGGCGGAGAACTCGTCCGCGAACCCTTCCATGCGCATGCCGAGCTTGTTCGCGTCCGATGACAGCTTGTTGTAGGCGATGACCGCGGGAATGGCCGCGAGCAGGCCGATCGCGGTGGCGAGCAGCGCCTCTGCGATGCCGGGCGCCACAACCGAAAGGCTGGTGTTCTTCGAGGCGGCGATCGCCTGGAACGAGGTCATGATGCCGATGACGGTGCCGAACAGCCCGATGAACGGTGCGGCCGAGCCGGTGGTGGCGAGGAAGCCGAGCCGACCCTCCAGCTTCTCCATCTCGCGCGTCAGCGCCAGGTCCATCGCTTTGTCGATGCGGGTCTGCAGCGCCAGCGCCGATTTCGCGCCCTTTTCGAAACTCTTCTTCCATTCGCGCATGGCGGCGACGAAGATCGCGCCCATGCCGGTGGTCTTGCGATCGGCCAGCGTGCGGTAGAGCTCCTCCAGCGACTGGCCCGACCAGAACACCTGCTCGAAGCGGTTGAGCGCCAGCCGCATGCGGCCATAGGCGACGAGCTTGTCGATGATGATCGCCCAGGTCCAGATTGAGGCGCAAAGCAGGCCGATCATGACCAGCTTGACCACCCAGCCGGCCTGCATGAACAGGGCCCAGATCGACAGATGCGCGCCCGGATCGGCGAGTGCGATGTTTTCCATGACTTAAGTCCTTAAGGTTTTCCGGGCATCGCTGGCGGCTGGCCCATGGGCATTCCTTTGGTCCGATCGCGCGAAGCTTGAAGCTTGCGGGATAAGCCCCGAATGCACCGTTTCGCGGCCTTTTCGAGGCAAATATTGGTGAAAGGAAGGCACACGAATTGCGCCAATCTTCACCAATTCCTTCATGAACCGTTATGGTTAAGGATGGGTTAGGACGTAAGGCGCGGCGCATTGCCGCGCATGATCTCGGCCAGAAGGAGAGACGCAACGCAGGGGGCTGCCTCACCTGAACATCAGCTTGGCCGAGGCATGAAGGCGGCGATCCATTCCTTCGGGAAACGCTTTGGCCGGCCGGTTTCGCCGACGATCGCCGCTTCGACCTTGGCCTCGACCAGCACATCGCCGCCGCGCTTCAACTGCTGGCCCATGAAGATACGGGCGCCGGAAATATCGTCGGTGCGCGTGTCGATGGTGAGGATATCGTCCATGCGCGCCGGCGAGCGGAAGTCGATCTCCATGCGCCGGACCACCCAGACGATGCGCTCGCCATGCTTGCCGTCCAGGAGTTCGGTGTGGTGGACGCCGGTCAGCCTCAGATAGTCGGAGCGTCCGCGTTCGAGGAATTCGAGATAGCGCGCATGATAGACGACGCCGGAGAAATCGGTGTCGGCATAATAGACCCTCGCCATCAGCCGGTGCCCGAAATCCGTCAGCGCTCCGGAAAGCCCGGCGCTGAGCGCCGCCGATTCACCATGATCGTCCATCGCGCTTTCCTTTTCAGGCCCGAACAGGCACCTAAAGCCCTCGGGCTTTAGGCATTGTTTCTGTGCGTGTCGTTGTCCCAAAACCGCTGCACACTTTTGGGCGACACGCACTGTTTTCGCGCGGCAAGGGGATGGCATTGTTGGGCACGATGATCAAGACCTTGATGGCGGCGCTGCTTGCGCTTGGCCCGTTGGCGTTGCCCGCCGGAGCGGCGACCTTCTCGATGAAGCGCGGCCTCAATCTCGACCAGTGGGTCACCTGGCCGGCCGAGGACAAATGGGGCGAACGCCAGGCGATCCTGCCTTATCCGGAGTGGCGCAAATTCCTCAAAGAGGACGACCTCAAGGCGCTCAAGGATGCCGGTTTCGATTTCCTGCGCATGCCGGTCGATCCCTCGCCCTTTCTTTCGGACCGGACCGCGGCCCTTCGCGACGACCTCTATGCCAGCGTGCTCGACTCGGCGCGCATGATCAACCGCGCCGGCCTCAAGGTGATCGTCGACCTGCATCTGATCCCGGCCGGCGGCAATCGCAAGATCGGCATGAGCGAAGTGATGCGCGACCCGGCCGTCTTCGACGCCTATACCGAACTGGTGCGCAAGATGGCGCGGACGTTGACCAAGGAGAATCCGAAGCTTGTCGCGTTGGAACTGATGAACGAGCCGCTGGTCGATTGCGAGGCGAACGGCACCAACCTTTGGCCCGACCGCCAGAAGCAATTGTTCGCCGCCGCGCGCGCCTCCGCGACCAGGCTCACGCTGGTCCTGACCGGCGGCTGCTATTCGAACGCGGAGTCGCTGGCCAGGATCGTTCCCAGGACGATCGCCGATGACAACATCATCTGGACCTTCCATTCCTACGACCCGTTCCTTTTGACGCATCAGGGCGCAAGCTGGGCCGGCGACTTCATCCCCTATGTCACCGGCCTGCCCTATCCGCCGACGGCCGTTCCGAAGGCGCAGTTGGACGTGACGCTGGACACGATCCGCGACCGGATCAGGGCCGAGGCGCCTTGGGCGCGACGAAGCGGCCTGCTTAGCTATCTCGACGAGCAGGTGGCGACGATGGACAGCCCCGAAAAGCTGCTTGGCGTGATGGATGCGCCGTTCGCAAACGTCGACGCTTGGGCGAAGGCCAACGGCGTCAAGCCGCAGAATATCACGCTCGGTGAATTCGGCATGATCCGCAAGGAATACGGCAACGGCTTCGTCATGCCGGCCGCATACCGCGCCGCCTATGTGCGCGACATGATCGCCCGGGCCGAGGCGCATGGCTTTTCATGGTCGGTGTGGAGCTATGGCGGGGCCTTCGGCATCGTCGAGGCGTTCGACGGCGAGAAGGCTGAGCCGGATGTGATGGACGTAATCAGCCAGCTTCCACGTTAGTCCAGCGATGCTACCAATTCTGCGCTGGCATCGGGGGATTAGCTTATGCGCTCACTGCTTTATACGACCGGATCACCTTTCGCGCGCGGCATTCGTGTCGTGCTGGACGAAATCGGCCTCGACTATGAGCGCCGGGAGGAAACGACGACGCCATCTGCCGCGTCTCGCGCCGAATGGACCCCGGCGCTTCAAGTACCGACGCTACGGGATGGCGATCTGACACTTTGGGAAAGCGGTGTCATCGCCGAGTATCTGCTTGCCGCCTATCCGCAGCGTGTCGAGAGCGATCCGGCTCTGGCTCCGTCGATGTGGCGGGCGGCATCGGAATGGCAGGACCGATTGCTCTTTGCTTCGATCCAGACGCTGGGCACCGCCGCAACGACGATCAGCCAGATGCAATGGTCCGGAGTGAGGCATCGCGACAATTCGCATTTGACGCGCTGCGCAGAGCGCATTGCCCATCTGATCGGATGGCTGGAAGGGCGGATCGACCCCGACGGCGAGGGATTTTTCGGCAAGGTCGTGTCGGTCCAGGACATTTTCCTGACCTGCCACTTACGCTTCATTGCCAACCGGCCCCTGGACCTCGATACTCAACTTGGCGAGCATCCGAAAACCCGCGCGCTTGTGAGCAGGATGGAAGATCGCGCCAGCTTCCGGAACAACCCGGTGCTGTGGTGGGAACCTGGCATCACCGGCTACGAAGCCGACGGCACGCCCATCCGCGCTATCTAAGCAATTCCAGAAAAACTGTGAACAGTTTAACAAAACAAAGAGATAGGGCGTATCGCCGTTTCGGTGAGACGGTGAAACGCAAATGGGAACCTTAGCCCAGATCGATCTGCAGGATCTCCGGCCGCACCCCGAGACGTACCGGCAGAATGCTGAAGCCCAGTCCGCCCGACACGATCAGGTTGCGGTCATTCTCCACGACATGGCCGTAGGCGAAGCGGTTGCCATAGTCCGAAGGCACGATCGGCGAATAACCAAACAGCCGCACCTGTCCGCCATGCGTGTGTCCGGACAGTGTCAGCGACACCCGCTCCGGCACCTTCGTGAAAATGTCGGGCTCGTGCGCAAGCAGGATGATCGGCTCGCTCCCCTGGATCTCGGCCAAGGTGCCCGGGAGATCGTCGAAGCCCTGGAAACTGTCGCGTCCTTTGGCCTTGTTCGGCAGCAGCGCGAGTTGATCGGCTAGCCCGGCGATCCAGAAACCATGCCCGTCCTTTTCCAGCCGCACGACGTCGTTTTCCAGCACCGGGATGCCGACATGCTCGAGCGCCTTGCGCGACTGGGTCGGGCCGGCTTCCGCTCGCTGGGCGAAGAAATCCGTCCACCAATCGTGATTGCCGAGGATCGACAGCACGCCAAGCGTCGCCTTGAGCCCCGCCAATGCCTCGGCCCACTCCTCCACCCGCACCCGGCCCGTCACCAGCTTGGTCCCGGCGGTATAGTCACCGAGCAGCACAATCAGATCCGGCTGAAGCGCGTTCGCTTCCTGGGCAAGTGCTGCGATCCGTTCCGGCGTCATCCAGGGCCGGCAGGAGTGGATATCGGCAAGCGCCACGACGCGCAGCTTGAGCCCGGCCGGCCAGTGCGGCGGCGTCAATGCGTAGCGCTTAACATGGGTGAGCAGCATCGGCTCGATGCCGACCGCATAGGCGCTGAGCGACACCATGGCGAAGGCCGAGCCGCCGATAAGGCGCAGGAAAGCGCGTCTGGTGATCATAGGTCGCCCCAAGCCCTAGGATTGCGTCAGATAGGCCTACCTTAAAGGGTGCAATTGCGCCCTCAGTCAGGCCAAGGCGCGCAGATTCTGCGTAGATGGGGCATTGCGTCGCCGAACCGCGAACAAATCTGCGTTACTCTTCCTGGAACAGGCTGATCTGCTGCTGGGCGATATCCCTGGGCGGATCGAGGCCGAGATGGCGCCAGGCATTGGCGGTCAGCACGCGGCCGCGCGGCGTGCGCTGGATGAAGCCCTGCTGGATGAGATAGGGCTCGATGATGTCCTCGATCGCGTCGCGCGGCTCGGAGAGCCCGGCCGCGATCGTCTCGATGCCGACCGGGCCGCCGCCGAAATTGCGCGCGATCATCGACAGGTAGCGGCGGTCGAGCGCGTCGAGGCCGAGCGCGTCGACCTCCAGCCTGGTCAGCGCCTCGTCGGCGATCTTCCTGTCGACATGCGCAGCACCGGCGACGCTGGCGAAGTCGCGCACGCGGCGCAACAGCCTGCCGGCGATGCGCGGCGTGCCGCGCGCGCGGCGCGCGATCTCCACCGCGCCGTCGTCGCCAAGCGGCATCGACAGGATACGGGCGCCGCGCCGCACGATCTGCTCCAGTTCCTCGACCGTGTAGAAATTGAGCCGAACCGGGATGCCGAAGCGGTCGCGCAGCGGATTGGTCAGGAGCCCAAGCCTGGTCGTCGCCGCGACCAACGTAAAATGGGCGAGGTCGATCTTGACCGAGCGCGCCGCCGGCCCCTCGCCGATGATGAGATCGAGCTGGAAATCCTCCATCGCCGGATAGAGGATTTCCTCGACCGCCGGATTGAGGCGATGGATCTCGTCGATGAAGAGGACGTCGCGTTCCTCGAGATTGGTGAGCAGCGCGGCGAGATCGCCGGCCTTGGCGATAACGGGGCCGGAGGTGGAGCGGAAATTGACGCCGAGCTCGCGCGCCATGATCTGCGCCAGCGTCGTCTTGCCGAGCCCGGGCGGGCCGACGAACAGCACATGGTCGAGCGCCTCGCCGCGGCTCTTGGCGGCGTCGACGAAGACCTTGAGATTGGCGCGCACCGCCGCCTGGCCGACGAACTCGTCGAGCGACTGCGGCCGCAGCGTCTGGTCGGCGTCCTCGCCGCGCTTGTCGGGAGCGATGAGGCGGGGCGAAAGGGTCATGCCGCCTTCCTTGCATAGGACCGGTGGCGGGACAAGCGTCGCCTCACCGCGCCAGTTCCTTCAGGCCGAAGCGGATGAGCTTGGACGCGTCCGCGCCCTCGCCGGCCGATTTCAGCGCCGCCGCGACCGCGTTTGCGGCGATGTCGCGCGAATAGCCAAGATTGACGAGCGCCGAGACCGCATCCGTGATCGGCGCTGCGGCGACGCCTTCGCCAAGCTCCTGCTTGAGGCCGATCGTTCCGGTAGCCGCACCCGCATAGGCAGGCGCCTTGGTGCGCAATTCGGTGACGATGCGCTCGGCGACCTTCTTGCCGACGCCGGGCGCGCGAGAGACCATGGCGATGTCGCGCAGCGCGATCGCGTTGGCGAGATCGGCCGGCGCGAGCGTCGACAGGATAGCCAGCGCCACCTTGGCGCCGACGCCCTGCACATTGCTCATCAAGAGGCGGAACCACTCGCGTTCCAGCCCGGTCTGGAAGCCATAGAGCCGGATCATGTCCTCGCGTACATAGGTCTCGATGAACAGCACCACCGCCTCGCCAGGCGAAGGCAGCGCGGCCAGCGTGCGCACGGAGCAATGGACGACGTAGCCGACCCCATGCACGTCGATGACGCAGCTATCTTCGTCGATCTCGTCCAGCGTGCCTTTCAGTTTGCCGATCATTGCGTGGCTTTCATGGATGCGTTTGCGGAGAGACGATTTCGAGGTCGGGGAAATAGCTGCGATAGCGAGGGGCGTCGCGCGTCAACAGGCGGTAACCAGCAACGGCGGCATGAGCGCCAATGAAAAAATCCGGCAAGGTCCGTTCTCGAATGCCGCCGGCCCGCCGATAACGGGAATGTGTCACCCCGGCCAGGAATGCGGCTTCCCAAGGCAAGAACTCGCGATCCATTTCAAGTCTCTCGACTGCTTTCCTCAGCATTGCTTCGGAAGCGATCAGAGGCGCAAGCTCCGACCAGACGATGCTGTTGATGACCAACGCGCCATCGCGTCGGCAGGAGATGATCGCGGACGAGGACCACTCCCTCAGCGGCCCTGCTGGACCCCAGACATCAATGAGCACGTTTGTGTCAATCAATGTCGAGATTTTCACGCGGTCCCCTCAACCACTCCATATATTCGTCCGTCGTCATGCCGCCCAAATCCAGCGTTCCCTCCATCCTATCGAGAACCTCCTTGAATTTGCGGGCAGCTTCCTCCTCCGAAACGTTTTGGTTGACGGCTACAAGCTGGGCGCCCTCGTCCGTGGCCACGAACTGCACCTCGGAGCCGGGGCCTATGCCCAGATGATCCCTTATTTGTTTTGGGATTGTGACTTGTCCTTTGGTGGTCACTCGCATGGTAATACCTCCAAGGTATTACTTACTTCGCAAATGAGAACAAGTCAAGAACAACGCTACCCGACCAGCGCGGCCATACGGTAGGCCGCGCTCGGGCGGTGATGCGCATGGCAGATGGCGATGGCCAGAGCATCGGCGGCGTCGTCGGTATCGAAGATCGCCTTCGGCATCAGCACCTTGACCATCATATGGATCTGCTTCTTCTCGCCGTGGCCGACGCCGATCACCGCCTTCTTGACCGCATTGGGGGCGTATTCGGCCACCACCAGACCGGCGCGAGCCGGCACCAGCATGGCGATGCCGCGCGCCTGGCCGAGCTTCAGCGTCGCCGTCGCATCCTTGTTGACGAAAGTCTGCTCGACCGCCGCCTCATGCGGCATGGCCTGGTGCAACACCTCGGCCAAGCCGTCATGCAGCTGGCAGAGTCTTGTCGCCAGCGACTCCTTCTCGTCGGACCGCACCGTGCCGGACGCGATGAAGCGCAGCGAATTGCCCACGCTGTCGATAATACCCCAGCCGGTGCGCCTCAGGCCCGGATCGATGCCGATGATGCGAATCGCTTCCCCCATGCGCCAAGTCTAGCTCTGGCGGCAAGCGATGCCAGCAAAATGTGAACAAACCAGAAACAATTGCGATCTCAGCGATGCGCCGTTTCCGTAAACAGCGAGATGCCTAATTCGTCACGCGACGGATAGTTTTCGACAGCCGCGTGAGAAATGCCGGCCTGGACGATGCGACCAGCTTCCATGTCAGGACTGCATTGCCCATGCGCCGCGGCAGGATTCCGATGCAAAGGAACCAGGCCGCCAGAGCAGCCCGCCGCCGCCAGGATGCGTCCATTTCCAGGCTGGCGGCGGCGCCCGCTCTTGCCAGTCCCAGCCGGGAGTCGGTTTCAACCGGATGCTGGGGCTCGTCGACGCAGAGCGAAGCCAGCCGCTCTTCCAGATGCACCGGATCGCGAAGGCCGGCATCCGGCGGCACGGTCAGACCGATCTCGGCCGCCCGGCCGGACAAGGCCTCGAGGCGACGGAAGTCATGCTGCACGCGCCAACGCGCTCGCTCGGCAAGCTTTTCGGCAAACACCGAATGGTTGGAACCGTGGATGCGGTAGGCGCCAAGGCAGGTGTCGATGGATTTCACCTCTCCGTGCAGCGGAGCGAGTGTCGCGAGATAGCCATCGGCGCCTTGCCGGAAATCGCTTTCAGGCATGGGCATTATCGTTTCCAGCGCCTCGCGGTCGAACGCCAACCCGCTTGTCACCGTCGTACGGTACCGCCCCTTGCGCAACAATTCCGGGACGACGTCGCCTGAATCGAACGGCTGCTCCGGAGGGGGAAAGACATCCTTGATCCGCTGGTCCTCATCGACGAGATGCAGTCGGAATTGCGCCTGGGCGACATCCGCGTCCCATTCGTCCAGGACCTCGGAGACGGCGTTTGGATAGAGATAATCGTCGGCGTCGAGGAAAAGAATGATCTCGCCGGTGCTCGCTTCGAACCCGGTATTGAACGCGGCGGCATGCCCGCCATTCCTGCGCCTGAGGCACGGACGAATTTTGTCGCCGTAGGATTCGATGACGGCGACCGACGCATCCGTCGATGCGTCGTCGACGACCACGACCTCGACATTTCGGTGGTCCTGCTCCAACGCGCTGTCGATGGCGCGTTCTAGAAACTGTTCGTAATTGTAGTTGGGGATGATGATCGATACCGGGATGCGGTCCAATGGCGAATGCACGGGATCAAGCCTCGCAATCTGCTTTGGTCACAGTGACGGTGATTTTGTTGCAGAACCGGCTCGGGCCGACCCGGCTGCGGCGAACGGCTCCAACTAGGGGCCTATCGCTTCAAGGCAAGTGTGATCTTTCCCGCGAAGGCCGGCATCACCTTCAAATACAATAACGGCCGCCGCAATATCGAAGAGCACTCGGAATCGCAGGTGTCGACCTGCGCTCGCCGTCACCGCTATCTTTGCAAACGCGGTTTCAGCCGCGCGCGAACGCCGTATTCAAAAGGCTGATCTGGTCGGAAACCGGGTTGGCCCGCCGGCTGGGGGCATGCAGGTCGCTGACGACGACGCCATAGATTTCCTCGTCCATGCGCCGCACCAGCGACTGCAGGCGCAGCGAGCGCGTCACGAGGTCCACAAAATCCTTGGGCAGTTCGTTCCAGCCAAGCGCCTCGTCATGCGCGGACGCGGTGTCGAGCCGCACCTTGGATTTCTCCGAGGCCACCTGGTCACGCGTCATCTCGCCGGAATTCGCCGCCCGCTGCAAAAGCAGCCAGGAGGCGACCTGCATAAGCCTCGTGGTCAGCCGCATCGATTCGGCCGCATAGAGCGTAGCCGCCGTGCGCGACAATTTCTTGGCTTCGAGCCTGCCCTTGCCATCGAGATATTCGGCGGCCTGCTCGACCAGCCCCATTCCTTCCTGGTAGAGCGGCTTGAAGGATTGGGAGAAAACCCGGCGCTCCGCCAGTTTGATGGTTTTCGCGCTGCCCTTCGAAGGCTCGTTCATCGATACGCCCCTGCACTGCCGCCAGCTGATTCGGCAATCTTGCCGACGTGGCTCGCACCCTAAATGACTGAGGCTTGAAAATGCGCTTCGATGCCCATGAAGGCAAGCGCATGTTTAACAAACGGTTAACGCCGGCCGTTTTCCGGCCACCCGCCGGCGGATGGCGCAGGGCCTGCCGTATGTGGATAAAAAAAGAGCCGCGGATAAGGCGGCTCTCAGGAGTTTAACAGGGAGGCGTCAAACAAAGTGGCTCCAACCACTCGGTAAGAATCCAGCAAAACTGGATGCGCATAGTAAACACCCGTAAAGCTTAATGAAGCCTTAACGCGGCGGTGATTTTTTAAGCGAACGCGCTTTCCTGTGCCGGAACAGGACAGCGGATGCGCCGCCCGGGATCGTCTGAAACCGGATTTCGAACGCCGATCGTGGCGGCCGTAACATGTTGGCTGCTGCCGCGGCATCGTGCCGAAACACGCGCCACGCAAAAGGCCGCTCCTCTGAAGCGGTGCGCAGACCCGCGCCCCTTGAAATCACGCAGCATATCCGGGAGCAAACCATGGATTGGTATTCGATCGTCAAATTCCTTCACGTCGTTTCGGCTATTTTGTGGGTCGGCGGCGGCTTCGTGCTGTTCCTGCTCGGCGTGCTGGCCGAGCGAGCCGGCAACATCGACGACAAGCTGCAGGCAATGCGCGCCAGCGGACAGCTCGGCAGCAAATTCTTCGCGCCGATGTCGATGCTGACGCTGGTCTTCGGCCTCATCATGTGCAGCTTCTGGGTCGGCTTTACAGAATTATGGATCGTCATCGGCCTCGTCGGCTACGCCACGACCTTCTCGATCGGCATGCTGGTCTTCAAGCCGACCGGCGAGCGCATAGGCGCGATGGTCGCCAAGGACGGCGTGACGCCGGCCGTCCTTGCCATCGGCCAGCGCATGATGAACTGGGCGCGGCTCGATTATGCGGTGATGCTGGTGATCATCGCCGACATGGTGCTGAAGCCCAGTTTGCATGACATCGGCATTCTTGCTGGGATGGCGATGGTGATTGTGCTGGGCGTCGCGCTCGCCTTCGGCGGCGGCCGCCAGATGGTGCCGAGCGCCGCGTGAGCGTCACGATTGTTTGGAGCGAGGCGGTCGGATGGCCGCTTCGCTTCTACATCAAGCCGATGACGCCGTCCCACAGCAGCTTGACGGCGACCACCGCGACGGTGGCGTAGGTGAACGGATAGAAGATTTCCGGCCGCATGCGGCGCACCAGCCAGGCGCCGGCGATGGTCGAAAGCGGCGCCAGCGGCATCAGCACCGCCGACGCAGTCAAATTGGCGGTGTCGAACTGGCCGAGCGCGAAATAGGGGATGAGCTTCAGCGCATTGGTGGCGGCAAAGAAGATCGCCGCCGTTCCCGACAGCACTTTCGGGTCGAGCCGGATCGGCAGCGCATAGACTTGGAAGGGCGGGCCGCCGACATGGGCGACGAAGCTGGTGAAGCCGGCGACCGTGCCCCAGAAAGCAGCGGCGATGCGGTTCGGCTCAGCCGCATGGTCGGCGCCGTGGCGGAACTGCAGGTAGATCCATCGCAACACGAACACCAGCGCGACGGCGCCGACGATCAGCCGCACCATCTCCTCGGTGACCAAAGCCGCGGTCAGCCAGCCGAGCCCGATGCCGATGACGGCGCCCGGCATCATGTCGACCAGCATCTTGCGGTCGTAAACGCCCCACCAGCTCCACACCGAGACGACGTCCATCAGGCACAGGATCGGCAGCAGGATGGCGGCCGCCTGAACCGGCGGCATGGTCAGCGCCATCAACGGCACGCCGACGAAACCGACGGCGCCGCCGAAGCCGCCTTTCGACAGGCCGACAAGGATCACCGCCGGAATGGCGGCGGCGTAGAACCACGGATCGCTGAGCAGGCCTGACATCGGCAAGGGAAGGTTGGAGAAGGCGGGGAACCCAGCCATAGCGCAGAACGGCGCTGCCGGGATAGTCAATTGATGCCGGCATCCGCTATGCCTGCCCGACACTGCAGCCGGCCGCGCTGCAAAGGATCGTCGGTCGGTTCACTGCCTTCGAGGTGCGGACATGAGCGCTGTCGGCATTCGCCGGGCCTGCGAAGCGGACGCACTAGCCTTTTGTATAATCAGGCCCAAAACGTGTCGGCAGGCCGTCAGCGAGTTTCACCCAAGGGAGCTTCTCCTCGAAAGCGACATGCAGCGTAGGCGCAAATTTTTCCGGCTCCGCCATCGCTGCGGTAAAAAAAATGCATGACATTGGACATCTTCTTTGAGCGGAAGGAAAGCGGCGAACCGCAGTGATCGCAGAACGTTCTTTCTACGCCGGGAGAAGAGTTGAATGCCTTCGGTGGCCTGCCCAGCCATCGCCATTGGCCGTCCAGGACGCCAATGTAGGTGGTCATCGGCGCAGAACATTGCCGCCGACAACTTTCACAATGACAGACCACGCAGGCCTGTGCCGGTCCATCGACTTCAAAAGCAATAGCGCCACATAGGCAATGACCACGCATGCGAAACCTCCTGAGGCAGCAAGGACAGCTTAGAGCCTGGGGCGTGCGGGAGACGCCAGGAACGCGCCGAACTGGCGCCTGATCCCGACATTCGGCGCTAACAATTGTGAATGCGTGCGCGGCCATCCAGGACCAGGCGCGACGATGCTCGATCGGACCGGTCCCCGTCCGCCGCATAGCCGACTGTTCAAGCCGGACGGTTTGCTCTATGCCGCAATGCAACCATGTTCGCCCGGCATAGGCGAAACCGGGATCGAAGGCCAATGAACGAAGCAACTCCGCCCAACCGCTGCCGCATCGTGCTGATCGCGCCGCCACTCATGCCGGCCGAGCAGATCTGCGCGGCATTCGAGGGTGGCGACGTCGCTTCGCTGATCCTGCCCGATAACGGCATGGACGACGCCTCCTTCCAGGCCTTCGCCGAAAAGATCGTGCCGATTGCTCAAGGAGCCGGCATCGCCGTCATCATCGCCGGCGACAGCCGCATCGCCGGGCGCGTCCAGGCGGACGGCATCCATGTCGAGGTAAAGCCCCGCGAGCTGGCCGAAACGATCGAGCGCCTTGCCGGCAAGATGATGGTCGGCGCCGGCGGCGCCAAGACGCGCGACGAGGCGCTGGAACTCGGCGAGGAGCGGCCTGATTACATGTTCTTCGGCCGCTTCGGCTATGACAACAAGCCGGAGCCGCATCACCGCAACCTCGCCCTCGGCGAATGGTGGGCGGAGATGATTTCGATCCCTTGCATCGTCATGGGCGGCTCCGAGCTTGCCTCCGTCGAGACGGTGGCCGCGACCGGCGCCGAGTTCGTGGCGCTGTCCAGCGCCGTCTTTGCCGATGGACGCGACCCGCGCGCCGCGGTCGCCGCCGCCAACGCGTTGCTCGATGAAACCGCGCGGCGTTTCGAGAACTGACATGCGCCTGCACGGCCCTTGCCTGGTGGTCCTGGCCGGCTTGCTTGCGCAGGCGGCGATGGCGGCCGAGACCGTCCCGCTGCCGCAGCCGCGGCCGGAGACGAGCGCGCCGGACAAGAGCGCGCCCGACGCAGCCAAACCGGATGCAGTCAAGCCGGATGCAAGCACGCCGGATACGGGCACGCCGGACACGGGCAAACTGGACAGAGCCAAGCCGGACGCCGGCGCGCCGGATCCGAGCAAGTTCGGCACCGCTCCGCATATCGACAAGCCGATCCAGAACACCTTGCCGCAGCCGGCCACCATGACGCCGCCATCGGCCGATGCCATCAATCCCGACCGCTTCGGCGCCAAGCAGCCGGACGCCGCCTATGGCGCCTTCCAGCGCGGGCTCTACAAGACCGCCTACAACCTTGCCATGGAGCGCGCCAAGAACGGCGATCCGGCGGCCGAGACGCTCGTGGCCGAAATCCTGTCGCGCGGACTGGGTATGCCGCTCAATCCGGCCGAGGCCGCGAAATGGTATGCGTTGGCGGCCGAACAGGGCGTGCCGGAGGCGCAGTTCCAATATGCGCTGATGCTGCTCGACGGCCGCTACGTGAAGAAGGACGAAAAGGGCGCCTTCGCGCTGATGCAGGCCTCGGCCGAGGCTGGCAACCGGCTCGCGCAGTTCAACTTCGCCCAGTTGCTCGTCCAGCAGGATCCAGGCGATGGCGGCCTTGCCAAGGCCGCTGTCTATTACGAGCGCGCGGCCGCCACCGGCCTTGCCGATGCCCAATATGCGATGGCGCAACTCTATGCCAACGGCGCCGGCGGCAAGCCGCATGACGATGCCCAGGCGCGTCTTCTCCTGGCGCAGGCCGCGAGGCAGAACTACGACACCGCCCAGATCGACCTTGCCACCTGGATGATCGAGGGACGCGGCGGCGGGCGCGACCTGAAGTCGGGCTTTGCCTGGATGAAGCGGGCGGCGCAAGGCGGCAATGTCGCCGCCCAGAACCGCCTCGCCAAGCTCTATATGGGCGGCATCGGCACCGATCCGGACCTGATCCTTGCCGGCGCCTGGTACATCGTCGCCCGCCGGGCCGGGCTGATCGACCCGCAGATGGACGATTTCCTGCAGGGCCTCGACGATGATCAGACCAAGCAGGCGCTGCAGAAGGCAAATCGCCTGCCTTGACGCCTGACGCCACGCACGGCATGTCCGGTCGCCTTGGGGTCCCTCCCTTGCCACTATGGGCGATTTGTGGTCTTGGAGGCGCCAAAGCGCGACCTGCGCCAGAAAATCTCATCCGGATCAGTTCATCATGGCCAAGATCAGTGGCAGCGAAATCCGTCCCGGCTATGTCATCGAGCACGATGGCGGGCTGTGGGTGGCGGTCAAGACCAACACCGTCAAGCCCGGCAAGGGCGGCGCCTACAACCAAGTCGAGCTGAAGAACCTGATCAACGGCACCAAGCTCAACGAGCGCTTCCGCTCGGCCGAGACCGTCGAGCAGATCCGGCTCGACCTGAAGGATTTTTCGTTCCTCTACGAGCAGGGCGATGCGCTGGTCTTCATGGACACCGAAAGCTACGAGCAGCTCGAGCTGGCGAAGGACTTTGTCGGCGAGCGCGCCGCTTTCCTGCAGGACGGCATGATGGTGACGGTGCAGCTTTACGAGGACCGGCCGATCGGCATCTCGCTGCCCGACCAGGTGACGCTGACCATCACGGAAGCCGACCCGGTGGTGCGGGGCCAGACGGCGGCCTCATCCTACAAGCCGGCGGTGCTGGAAAACGGCATCCGCGTGCTGGTGCCGCCCTTCATCTCGGCCGGCGAGCGCATCGTCGTCGATACCAACGAAATCACCTATATGCGCCGCGCCGATTGAGCGCCGGCCGGTAGGAAGACAAGCCAGGAAGAAAAAATGGCGCGTTCCGCTCTCCTCAACGTCATGGTCCAAGCCGCGATGAAGGCCGGCCGCTCGCTGTCGCGCGACTTCGGCGAGGTGCAGAACCTGCAGGTCTCGATGAAGGGACCGGGCGACTATGTCAGCCAGGCCGACCGCAAGGCCGAAGAGATCGTCTTCGCCGAGCTTTCGAAGGCGCGGCCGGGCTATGCCTTCCTGATGGAAGAGCGCGGCGCCGTCGAAGGCGAGGACGCCCAGCACCGCTGGATCGTCGACCCGCTCGACGGCACCACCAACTTCCTGCACGGCATTCCGCTCTTCTCCGTGTCGATCGCGCTCGAGCGCCAGGGCCAGATCGTCGCCGGCGTCGTCTACAATCCGGCGATGGACGAGCTCTATACGGCCGAGCGCGGCGGCGGTGCCTTCATGAACGATCGCCGCCTGCGCGTTGCCGGGCGCTCCAAGCTGACCGATGCCGTGATCGGCTGCGGCGTGCCGCATCTCGGCCGCGGCCAGCACGGCAATTTTCTGATCGAGCTGCGCAATGTCATGGCCGAAGTCTCCGGAGTCCGCCGCCTGGGCTCGGCGGCGCTCGATCTTGCCTATGTCGCAGCGGGACGGATGGACGGTTTCTGGGAAACCGGCCTGTCGTCCTGGGACATCGCCGCCGGCATCCTTCTGGTGCGCGAAGCCGGCGGTTTCGCCTCCGACATGAATGGCGGACAGGACATGATGGACAGTGGCGAGGTCGTCGCCGGCAACGAGTTCATCCAGCGCGCGCTGCTGAAAACCGTGAAGAAGCCACTGGCTGCTCGCTGATTAATGCATGTCGCCCAGAAGTGTGCAGCGGTTTTGGGACGACGACATTCATCAAAACAAAGACTTAAAGCGCGTCGCCTGAGTCCGTTCAGCGCGACGCGCTTTAAAGCGTCCTTTGCGCGTCGAAAGGACGCGCGCCTTTAGTCGCAAAACCGCAACCGAAGCTTGAAATACTGGTCCGCGAGCGCCCAGATTAGGTGTTGCAGGATCATTCATGAACGACGCGCGTCCAGATACAAAGCTTGAAATCCCCTTTGTGGGGCGCTGGCATTATTCCCGCGCCGAAATGATTGCTGACGGCATCGTTCACGCGGTGGGCATCGTGCTGGCGATCGCCGCCGGCTCGGCTTTCCTGGCCTTGGCCGCCTTCCACTCTGGCCCGGGCGAATATGTCGCCGCGGTGTTCTATGTGGTGTCACTGCTCACCGTGCTCTCGGTTTCGCTGGCCTATAATCTGTGGCCGGTGTCTTGGCCGGCGAAATGGATCCTGCGCCGTTTCGATCATGCCGCGATCTATCTTTTGATCGCCGCCACCTATACGCCCTTCCTCGCCCAGCTCGACAACTCGCCCCTGGCGCTGCCCATGATCATCGTCGTATGGAGCGCGGCGGCGGCCGGCATCGCCATCAAGATGTTCCTGCCCGGCCGCTACGACCGGCTGGCCATCGTCTTTTATCTCGCCATCGGCTGGAGCGGCGTCGTGCTCGCCGGACCGCTTGTCCAGACGCTGCCGACGACCTCGGTGGCGCTGCTCGTCGCCGGCGGCATCGTCTATTCCTTGGGCGTCATCTTCTTCGCCTGGAAGGGCCTGCGCTTCCACAATGCCGTCTGGCACGGCTTCGTCGTCACCGGCGCCGGCCTCCACCTGGCCGCCATGGTCGACTGCCTAGTCGTCAACCGGTTCTAGGCCTGTGGCGCGGGCCCTATCGGGCCATATTGCCAAGCGCCATTCAATTTGGTCACAATTCCGTTTAGAGTCGCGGCAATTCTGCGGCGGTGGCATCGGAAACGGGGCACGGATGGCTTTTCTCAGATCCTTCGGCAGGCGATCGGACGTCCTGGTCTATGATCCCCACAAGCTGTCGAGCCCGCAGGTCTTCCTGCTCACCATGGTGATCTTCCTGATCATCGTCGCTTTCATCGCCGCCATCCTTACCCGCCAGATCTCGACCGCCTTCTCCAGCAATCCGGGCCTCAACGGGTTGATTGTCGGCGTGCTGGCGGTCGGCATCCTGCTTGCCTTCGTCCAGGTCGGACGGCTGTTCCGGGAGGTGCGCTGGGTCAACTCCTTCCGCGCCGGCTCCGAAACCACCGAGCCGGTGCTTTTGGCGCCGATGAAGGCGATGATCGGCCGCTCGTCGACGATCGCCTTCTCCACCTCGTCGATGCGCACGATGCTGGATTCCATCGCCACCCGCCTCGACGAGAGCCGTGACACCTCGCGCTATCTGGTCGGCCTGCTTGTGTTCCTCGGCCTGCTCGGCACCTTCTGGGGCTTGCTCAACACCATCGCTTCGATCCGCGAGACGATCGAGGCGCTGGACCCGGGCACCGGCGATGCCGCCGCCGTGCTCGATGCGCTGAAGCAGGGCCTGTCGGCGCCGCTCGCCGGCATGGGCACCGCGTTTTCGTCCTCGCTGTTCGGCCTTTCGGGCTCTCTGGTGCTTGGCTTCCTCGACCTGCAGGCCGGCCGCGCCCAGACCCGCTTCTATACCGAGCTCGAGAACTGGCTGTCCTCGGTCACCGATCTGTCGTCGGACATCGTCGTGTCCGACACGTCGAAAGCCACCGAATCCTCCGAGGACATCCGGCTCTTGTCGGAGCGGCTGCGCAGCCTGCAGGAGAATGGCGGCGGCTCCAATCCGCGCGTCGCCACCGCCATGGCCAATCTTGCCGACGGAATCTCTGGGCTGGTGAAGAACATGCGCTCCGAGCAGCAGATCATGCGCGACTGGGTCGAGGCCCAGTCCGACGAGCAGAAGGCCATGCGCAACACGCTGGAAAAGATCGCCGACGCGCTGAAGAAGCAAGGGGTCCACTGACGTGGCGCTGGCAAGACGGCGCACCGACCGCCGCATCGACTATTGGCCGGGCTTCGTCGACGCCTTGTCGACGCTGCTGCTGGCGATCATGTTCCTGCTCACCGTCTTCGTGCTGGCGCAGTTCCTGCTCAGCCGCGAGATCTCCGGCAAGGACGCGGTGCTGAACCGCCTCAACTCGCAGATCAACGAGCTGACCCAGTTGCTGGCGCTTGAACGCACGAACAGCCAGGATAAGGAGGATACGCTCGCCAATCTCCAGGCATCGCTCTCGGCCGCGCAAGCCGAAAAGAGCCGCCTCGAACAATTGCTGGCGCAGGGCGCCGGCGCCGGCGACGCGGCCAACAAGCGGGCCGACCAGCTTTCGGGCGAGCTCAGCAACCAGCGCCAGATCAGCCAGCAGGCGCTGAGCCAGGTCGAGATCCTCAACCAGCAGATCGCGGCGCTACGCAAGCAGATCGGCGCGCTGGAAGACGCGCTCAACGTCTCCGAGCAGCGCGACCGCGACTCCAACACCAAGATCGCCGATCTCGGCCGCCGCCTGAATGTCGCGCTGGCGCAGCGCGTGCAGGAGCTCAACCGCTACCGCTCCGACTTCTTCGGCCGGCTGCGCGAGATCCTCGCCGACCGCGAGAACATCCGTATCGTCGGCGACCGCTTCGTCTTCCAGTCGGAGGTCTTGTTCCCGACCGGCTCCGACGTGATCAACGACGCCGGCAAGGTCGAGATGAAGAAGCTTGCCGACGCCATCATCGAATTGCAGAAGGAAATTCCGCCCGAGATCAGCTGGGTGCTGCGTGTCGACGGCCATACCGACAACAAGCCGCTCTCCGGCACCGGCCGCTATCGCGACAATTGGGAATTGTCGACCGCGCGCGCCACCTCGGTGGTGAAGTTCCTGATCGAGAACGGCGTGCCCGCCAACCGGCTGGTGGCCGCCGGCTTCGGCGAGTTCCAGCCGCTTGATCCTGCCGACACCGACGAGGCGCGCAGTAAGAACCGCCGCATTGAACTGAAGCTCACCGAACGGTGAGCTATCATCACGCCAAGTCACGGGAAGTTGTTCGTCGGCTGAATACTTAGAGTGCTAAGTCCTATCGACAAGGCCTGCAAACATTATCTTTTTTTAATTACACTTCGCGAATCGACGCACCTAATTTGCTGCGCAGGGCCGGGAACCGCCGGCGGTGCCACCCATCGCGACGCGACGGAACCGGACGGCCCTGAAAGGTCGGAAGGCAATGCGGCAGGGCCGCTACCTTCCCTATCGGAGGATGCGCCGCCATGCGCGCTTCAACATCTCTCAAGACAGTAATCCTGGCTGCTGCGCTGATCGCGGCCCCGCTCGCCGGCGCCTATGCGGCCGGGCACCACAAGGGACTTCTCGACGCGACCCCTCCAGCCGATTTTGTCGGACCCCGCGTGAGCGGTCTGATCGATCAGGTCCAGGGCGTGGATCAGGGCATCACCGACGCCCGCCAGGCAAACAACATTTCGGCCGCCGAAGCGCAGCGACTGCATATGCGCACCGCGCATATCAGCCAAGCCGCGGAGCACGTCGCGGCTTCGGATCACGGCAGGATACCGTCCGCGCAATACCGTCAGTTGCTGCGTCGCCTCGACAATGTCGACCAGAGGCTGATGAACGACACCGGCAGCGGCATCATGATGGGCGACGGCTCCGACGGCGGCAATTACCCGAACGGCTGACCTCTTCGGAGGAAACGAAAGGGACCACCTGGCGCCCACGGGACCTGGCCCGGGGGCGCCAATTTTCGATCGCGTCCTGCTTCGATTGGAGCAATTCCAGGAAAAGTGCGAGCGGTTTTCCGTCCGGAATTGCGTAGAAACAAAGAGTAGAGCGGTTCGGCATTTCCATGAAACGGTGAAACGCTCTATAGGCCGAGCCAAAGCGCGATGATGGCAAGTACCGCCGGCGCCGTCTGGACGAACAGGACCTTGCGGCCGACGATCGCCGCGCCACAGAGGCCGGCGATGGCGACGCAGAGCAGGAAGAACTTCTTGATCTGGAACCCGCCGGCGCCGAGATAGAGACCCCAGATCAGGCCCGCGGCGAGGAAGCCGTTGTAGAGGCCCTGGTTGGCGGCGAGCACCTTCGAGGCGCTGGTGAACTCTGGCGTCGTTCCGAACGCCTTGCGGCCGCGCGGCGTGTCCCAAAGCACCATCTCCAGATAGACGATATAGCAATGGATCAGCGCCACCAGCCCGACCAGGATATCGCCGATCATCGTCTCCTCCGCCCGTTCGGACGAGCATTGACTACACGTCGACGCTGCCGCGCAAGATAGGCCGACCCTGGCCTTGCCGACCAGGGTTGCCAAGCTTCGCGCCTTGGTATCTTTTCGCGCCAGCCCATTTGCAGCCGGAACCCATCATGTCCTTCCAGAAACTCGATCAACTCGGCCACAAGCTCGAAGCGCTCGAGCATGCTTTGGCCATCCTCGGCGCCGACGAGGCGACGCATATGGCGGTCGGCGGCGGCGAAAAGCGCGCCGAGGCGATGTCCTTGCTTGCCGGCATGCTGCACGCCCAAGCGACCGCGCCGGAGATCGGCGACTGGATCGCCGCCGCCGAGGCCGAGCCGCTGAACGACGAGCAACAGGCGGCGGTCAGGGAACTGCGTCGCCAATACACCAACCTCACCTGCCTGCCTGTCGAATTCGTCGAGCGCCAGACGGTGGCGCGCATGCGCTCCGAGCAGCTCTGGCGCGACCTGCGCGCCAAGAACGACTGGGCGGGCTTCCTGCCGGCGCTGGAAGGCGTCGTGACCCTGGTGCGCGAGGAAGCCGCCTTGCGCGCCGACGCGCTCGGCCTGGCCCCCTATGACGCGCTGATGGAGCAGTACGATCCCGGCAATCGCGCCGCCGACATCACCCCGGTATTTGCGGAGTTGAAGGCCTGTCTCAAGGATTTCCTGCCGCATGCGCTGGCCGTCCAGGATGTGCGGCTGACGAAACATCCGCTGAAGCCGCTCTCCGGCAGCTACGCCATTGACCGGCAGCGCGAGCTCGGCCTTGCCATGATGGCGGCCGTCGGCTTTGACCTCACCCATGGCTCGCTCTCCGTGTCGCACCATCCCTTCTGCGGCGGCGTGCCGAGCGATGTGCGCATCACCACCCGCTACAAGACCTCCGACTTCCTGTCGGCGCTGATGGGCGTGCTGCACGAGACCGGTCATGCGCTCTACGAGCAGAACCTGCCGAAAGCCTGGTCGCATTGGCCGCTCGGCAGGGCGCGCGGCATGGCCGTGCATGAGAGCCAGAGCCTATTCGTCGAAAAGCAGATCGGCCGCAACCCGGCCTTCTGGCGCTGGGCGCTGCCGGTGGTTGAAAAACATCTCGGCGAAGCCTGGTCGCTCGACGACATCCTGCCGCATATCCACCATGTCGAACGCGGCCTGATCCGGGTCGACGCCGACGAGGTCACCTATCCGCTGCACGTCATCCTGCGCTACGAGCTGGAGCAGGAGCTCGTGTCCGGCTGGCTGGAGGTCGCCGACCTGCCGGAGGCATGGGATGCCAAGATGCGCGACTATCTCGGCCTCTCGACCATCGACAATCCCGCCGACGGCCCGATGCAGGATGTGCACTGGCCGGGCGCCGCCTTCGGCTATTTCCCCTCCTACACGCTGGGCGCCATGATGGCCGCGCAGCAATGGGCAGCGCTGACCAGGGAGCATCCGTCCGCCGACCAGGACCTCGCCAAGGGCGATTTCAGCGCCATCAACGACTGGCGTCGCGCAAAGATCTGGTCGCAGGGCTCACGCTGGTCGACGCCGGACCTGCTCAAGCGCGCCACTGGCGAGAAGCTCAACGCTTCCTATTTCACCGAACATCTGCGCAAGCGCTACGGGAACTGACCCGCGGCAGGTTGAAACCAGCTGGGTGCGGCGTGCCTACTCCGCCGCGCCTTTGAAGGCGTTGGCTCCGGTCTCGAACTGCAGCTTGGCGAGCCGGGTATAGATGCCGCCCTTGGCGACCAGGCTCTGATGCGTGCCTTCCTCGACGATGCGCCCGCTGTCCATGACCAGGATGCGGTCCGCCTTGAGCACCGTCGCCAGCCGGTGCGCGATGACGATGGTGGTGCGGCCGCGCATCAGCCGCTCCAGCGCTTTTTGCACCAGCGTCTCACTCTCGGCGTCTAGCGCCGAGGTCGCTTCGTCGAGCAGAAGGATCGGCGCGTCGCGCAGAATGGCCCGGGCGATCGCGATGCGCTGGCGCTGGCCGCCGGACAGCGTCACGCCGCGCTCGCCGACCTGGCTGTGATAGCCCTTGTCGAGCCTGGCGATGAATTCATCGGCAAGGGCCGCCTTGGCCGCGGCCTCGATCTCGGCTTCGCTGGCGCCCTGCCGGCCGAAGCCGATATTGTCGGCAGCACTTGCCGCGAAGATGGTGACGTCCTGCGGCACGATCGCGATGCGTTGGCGGATGGCGGCCGGATCGGCCTCGCGTACATTGACGCCGTCGATGAAGACGCGGCCGCTCTCGGGGTCGTAGAAGCGCAGGATCAGCGAGAAGACGGTGCTTTTTCCCGCGCCCGAAGGCCCGACGATCGCCACCGTCTCGCCCGGCTTCACCTGGAAGCTCAGGCCATGCACCGCGGCGCGGTCCGGCCGCGCCGGATAGGAGAAGGAGACGTCGTCGAAGCTGATCGCGCCCTTGGCCGCGGCCGGCAGCGGAACGGGATCGGCAGGTCGCTGGATCGTCGGCGTCTCGGCCAGGATCTCGGTCAGCCGCTCGGCGGCACCCGCCGCCTGCGACAGCTCGCTCCACACCTCCGACAGCGCGCCGAGCGCGCCGGCGGCAAACACCGAATAGAGCAGGAACTGGCCGAGCGTGCCCGGCGACAGCGTGCCAGCAAGCACATCGCGCGAGCCGAACCACAACACCGCCACCACCGAGGAGAAAATCATGAAGATGGCGAAGAAAGTCAGGAACGAGCGCGCGAACACCGATGCCCGCGCCGCCTCGAAGGCGGCGTCGACGGCTTCCGCAAAACGGCCGGTGACCAGCTTCTCGTTGGTGAAGGCCTGCAGCGTGCGCACCGCGCCGATCTGCTCGCTGGCATAGGCGGTGGCTTCGGCGAGCGTATCCTGCGCTTGCCGAGACTTGCGCCTCACCGAGCGGCCGAAGGCGACCAGCGGCAGCACGATCACCGGAATGGCTGCAATGACCAGGCCGGAGAGTTTTGGGCTGGTGACGACCATCATCGCCACCGCGCCGAGGCCCAGGATCAAGTTGCGCAGCGCGACCGAGGCGGTGGCGCCGACGGCCGACTTCACCTGCGTGGTGTCGGCGGCAAGCCGCGACACGATCTCTCCCGAATGCGCGCGATCGAAGAAGGCGGGCGACAGTGTCGTGACATGGGAGAAAACGTCGCGGCGGATGTCGGCGACGACCCGCTCGCCGAGCGTGATGACAAAATAGTAGCGGCTGGCCGAGGCGGCCGCGAGTAGCGCCGCCATCGCCACCAGGGCGGCGAAATACTCCGCGATGAAGGTGGAGCCCGATGCCTGGAAGCCGTGATCGATCATGCGCCGCACGGCCATCGGCAAGGCGAGCGTCGTCACCGCCGCGACGATCAGCGAGATGATGGCGCCTATTACCAGCTTCCGGTAGCGGGTAACGTACGGAAAGAGGCTGCGGAGCGGCCGGACCGAGCATCTGCGCTCGCTTGCGCTGCCACCGATTTCCGCCATGAGCGTTTCCTCTGGCCGCTTGGCGGGACAGCGCTTCAATATGCGCCCGCCGCGGCCTTGTGATTCAATTCCGGCTGATGTATAGGCTCGCCGACCGTTTTAGAAGCCGTGGCTTTTCATTAGCTGCGGCTTCGAGTTTTAAAAAGGGGCGCATCGACGCAGGCCTTCAGGCCCGTTGCCAGCGCCGGCAGCCAGGAAACACGACAATGAAGGCCGATATCCATCCCGACTACCACACCATCAAGGTCGTCATGACCGATGGCACCGAATACCAGACCCGTTCGACCTGGGGCAAGGAAGGCGACACGATGAACCTCGACATCGACCCGACCACGCACCCGGCCTGGACCGGCGGCCAGCAGACCCTGCTCGACCGCGGCGGCCGCCTGTCGAAGTTCAAGAAGCGCTTCGAGGGCTTCGGCCTCTAGCCGGATACATCGGCAGATTTCGAGAAACCCGCCTTCGAGGCGGGTTTTTTGTTGCCAGTTTCGTCCTTCTCCCCGTTCTACGGGGAGGTGCCCCGAAGGGCGGATGAGGGGCAGAGCCCGCGCTTGAAAGTTCAAGGTTCCTCGCCCCACGAAGTGGGGAGAGGTGGCTCGGCGAAGCCGAGACGGAGAGGGGAGCGCCCTACGAAGGCCCCCGCTCCGTCCGCTTCGCGGACACCTCTCCCCCGCCCCTGGCGGGGGCGAGGAATCCAAGCCTTGCGACGCTGCGGAAATCGTTCCTACTCCCCCACCAGCTCCCTCAGCGCCATGCGCTTGTAAGCCGCGACCAGCCTGTCGCCCTCGTCCCGCTCGACGGAGATAGCCAGCCGCACCGCGGCCTCGCCCATCTGCCAGACGAGAAACGCGGCCGTCTCCAATTCGATCGGATCGGCATCGGGGCGAATCCGTTTCAGTGCCGCGACCAAAAATTCGGCATTGGCCCGGCTGTCGGCGAGCTCGAGTTCGCGCAGCGCCTTGTCGGCCTGCGTGCCCGACCAGATGTCGCGCATCACCGGCTCGGCCAGGAACAGCTGGTAGTAGATGTCGACCAGTTCCGAGAACGCCTGCCTAAGGTCGTCCTTGTCGCCGACATCCTTCAGCGCCGCCGCGATGCAGGCCTGGCTTTCGGCCGTGTAGCGCTCGGCCAGCGCCCAGACGATCGCCCGCTTGTCCGGGAAGAACTGATACAGCGAGCCGATCGACACCCCTGCTCGCTCCGCCACCTCGCCCATGCGCATCGCGTCGCTGCCCTGCTCGGCAATCAGCGCCGAGGCGGCGGCAAGCATGCGCTCGACCCGCTCGCGGCTGCGCTGCTGGCTCGGCGACCGGCGCGGCGAAGCGATGGCGGCCTGGTCCGGCCTGGCGGCGACTTTTTCATCCATGGCTCTCTCCGGGCGATTTTCCGAAAACTGGCTTGACTCGCAAAATACGAGGATTTATCACGTTCTGCAAATGTGAGGATTTATCACATTTGCAGCCCAAGCACCTGGAGCAACTGAGATGATGAAACTTCTTCCCACCCTCACCTTCATCGCCGCGATCGGCTCCGGGGTCGTCGGCGGCGTCTTCTTCGCCTTCTCGAATTTCGTCATGGCAGCACTTGCCCGGCTGCCCGTGCCAAGCGGCATCGCGGCGATGAATTCGATCAACGTCACGGTGATCACGCCGACCTTTATGACCGCGCTGTTCGGCACCGGCCTTATCTGCCTGGTTTTCATTGCCGGCGTTTTGTTCGGCTGGAGCCAGTCCGGCTCGTACTGGCTGCTTGCCGGCGCCGTGATCTATTTCGTCGGCAACCCGATCGTGACCATAGTCTTCAACGTGCCGCTCAACGACGCTTTGGCCGCCGTCGATCCGCAGAGCGCCAACGGCGCCGCCGTGTGGGCGAACCATCTGAGCCAATGGGTGATGTGGAACCACGTCCGGGCCATCACCGCGATCGTGGCGATGGCCTGCTTCATCATGGCATTGATCTGAGGTGAGCAGCCCGCGCGAATGCAAAAGACCCCGCCTCAGGCGGGGCCCGTCTTCTTGTGCGGTTTGCGATCAGCGTGGCCGAGATCCCGCTCCGGGTCGATGACGTCGCGAACCAGCTGCTTGAGTTTTGCCGCGTCCGGAAAACCGCCGTCGCGCTTGCGCTCCCAGATGAGCTGATCGTTGCAGGCAATGGTGAAGATGCCGCCGGTGCCCGGCACCAGCGTCACCTCGCCGAGATCGGTGCCGAAGGTCGAGAGCAGCTCCTGCGCCATCCAGCCGGCCCGCAGCAGCCAGTGACATTGCGTGCAATAGGTGATGCGGATGACGGGCAACGGCTTCTCGCTCATGTCGTGTCGCGTAGCCGGTCAGGCCGCGCTGAGCTTGGCCATCGTCTCGTCGTCGACCTCGAAATTGGCATAGACGCTCTGCACGTCGTCATCGTCCTCGAGCGTGGCGACCAGCTTCATCAGCGACTGCGCCCGCTCTTCGTCGACCGGGACGTTGTTCTGCGGCTGCCAGATCGGCTTGACCGATTCCGCTTCGCCGAGCGCGGCCTCCAGCGACTTCGACACTTCACCGAGATTTTCGAAGGCGCAATAGATCGTGTGACCTTCCTCGTCCGACTCCACATCGTCGGCGCCGGCCTCGATTGCGGCTTCCATCACTTTGTCGGCGCTGCCGGCCGAGGCCGGGTAATAGATTTCGCCGACGCGGTTCCACATGAACGACACCGAGCCGGTTTCGCCGAGCGCCCCGCCGGCCTTGGTGAAGGCGGCGCGCACATTGGAGGCCGAGCGGTTGCGGTTGTCGGTCAGCACTTCCACGATCAGCGCTACGCCGCCGGGGCCGTAGCCTTCATAGCGCACGGCCTCGTAATTTTCCGCGTCGCCCGCGGACGCCTTGTTGATGGCGCGCTGGATGTTGTCCTTCGGCATCGACACGGCCTTGGCGTTCTGCACCGCAAGGCGCAGCCTGGGGTTCATCGCCGGATCCGGCGTGCCGGTCTTGGCGGCGACGGTGATTTCGCGCGCCAGCTTGGAAAACATTTTCGACCGCACCGCGTCCTGGCGGCCCTTGCGGTGCATGATGTTCTTAAACTGCGAATGGCCAGCCATGGCACCCCTGTCGTGTTCGGCTAGAGCATCTCGAAGCGAGGTGTCGTCACCGCATCTTCGGCAAAATGCTCGAATTCAATCTTTCAGAACGTCCCGGGCATGCCTGCTAAGGCACGCGGCGCTCTTTGTCGGAATGGCCGGCTTATAGATAAATCGGCTCAATTCGTCCAGACGCGCCTTTACTTCGGCGTTGAGCCGGCCCCTCACCCCTCCAGATCGGACCTCAGCCGATCGAGAATGCTGATGGCGTGGCCGGCATACTGGCTGATCCAGCGGTCGTGGATCTGCTTGATCGGCAGCGCATTGAGATGGTTCCAGCGTTCGCGCCCCTCACGCTTCGCCACCACCAGATCGGCCTCCTCCAGCACCTTCAGGTGCATCATCACGGTGCAGCGGTCCATGTCCGGGAAAGCCTCGCACAGCGCGCCGGTGGTCTGCGGCTGATCCTTCAGGCGATCCAGCAATTCACGCCTGCGCGGGTGCGCCAAGGCCTTGAAAACATGGTCGTCGGAGGTTTGACTTGACACGTTATATTTCTATAACATATCGTCTCGAGCAGCAAGGAAGGAGCTGTGGATATGTCCTTGGGATTCAGGATATCCGGACGCATCGGCAAACCGGTCGGCGAGGTCTTCGATGCCGTCGTCAATCCGACAAAGCTCAGCGGCTATTTCACCACCATAGGCGGCGCTTCGGCTCCGCTTGTCGCCGGCACCACTGTCACCTGGTGGAAGTCTGTCCCGGTGGAGGTCGGCGAGGTAACGAAGGACAAGCGCATCGTGCTGCGCTGGGACGCAACAGACGCCGACGGCAAGCCCGCCTACAAGACCCGTATCGAAATGAATTTCGAGCCGCTTGAGGACGGCGGCACCTTCGTCACCATCGCCGAGTCCGGCTGGCATGAAGGCGAGACCGGCCTGAAGAAATCCTACCTGAATTGCGAGGGCTGGTCGCAGATGCTGGCCTGCATGAAGGCCTATCTCGAATACGGCATCAATCTGCGCGACGGCTACTACCGCAGCGAGCTGCGCGGCGAGCCGGCCAACGAGACCAACACCTGAGCTGACATTCAGGTCCCGATATCCGGCAGGAGAGGTCGCCCGATGACGAAAGCAACGCCATTCCTGATGTTCGAGGGAAAGGCCGAGGAGGCCATGACCCTCTATTGCGAGACCATTCCCGACAGCCAGATCCTCGACATCATGCGCTATGGCTCGGGCGAAGACGGGGCCGAAGGAATGCTCAAGCTGGCGCGCGCGTTAATCGGCGGCGTCGAGGTCAGGATCTACAACAGCCCCGTCCACCACGCCTTCACCTTTACGCCGTCCCTTTCCTTCTTTGTCGACTGCTCGTCCGAAGAGGAGCTCGAGCGGATCGTCGGCGTTCTTTCCAAGGACGGCAGCTTCCTGATGCCGACCGGCAATTACGGCTTCAGCCAGCGTTTCGCCTGGCTCAACGACCGCTTCGGCATCTCCTGGCAGATCAACCTGCCGTAACGACATCCAACGCAATCAAGAGGATCGGCAATGGACACCGAGATTACCGGCGGCATCAACATCGCCATGAAGGTGCCGTCGCACCAATACGAGACAACGATCGCCTTCTATCGCGATGTTGTGGGGTTGAAGCCGTTTACGGCCAAGGCGCCGGCGATCGGTTTCGAACTTGGTCCCAATCGCCTCTGGATCGACGAGGCGCCGATGATGAGCCAGGCTGAAATCTGGCTGGAGCTTTTCACACCGGACTTCAAGAGCGCGGCCTCGCATCTTGCCAAGGCTGGTGTCGCGCGCTGCGACGCAATAGAGCCTTTGGGTGAAGGCTTTCGTGGCGGCTGGATCACCAACCCGGCCAACATCATTCACCTGGTGCGTGAGCCGGACGCCTGGTGAATCCTGTCGGAAAGGAGAGTCGTATGGAGCTCAGAGAACCTCCCATCGCCGAAACCGCCATGTCGACCGGTCGCTGAGGTGTTCGAAGCCATCGTCGATCCGGCGGTCACCACGAAATTCTGGTTCACGCATTCCAGCGGCCGCCTGGATGAGGGCAAGCCGGTCGAATGGGAGTGGCGCATGTATGGCGTCTCGACCAAGGTCGAGGTGAGCGAGATCGTCACCAACGAGAAGATCGTCATGCGGTGGAGCGATCCGCCGACCACCGTCGTCTGGACCTTCGCCAAATTGCTCGATGAAGCGACCTTCCTCGAAGTCCGCAATTTCGGCTTCGCCGGTTCCGCCGACGAACAGGTCAAGCAGGCGGTCGGATCCACCGACGGCTTCTCGCTGGTGCTCGCCGGCGCCAAGGCCTGGCTGGAACAGGGCCTGACGCTCGGCCTGATCGGCGACCGTCACCCGAAGGGTGTTTCGGCCTAGCGGCTCGCCGGCGTGGTGGCAAGCCTCAGTGCCCCTCGCCAGACCTCTGCCTCTTACGCCGCCGCGCCAGCATGTTGAGGGCTTCGACCAGGGCGGAAAAGCCCATGGCGGCGTAGATGTAGCCCTTGGGCACGTGATAGCCCATGCCGTCGGCGATCAGCGTCATGCCGATCATCAAAAGGAAGCCAAGTGCCAGCATGACGATAGAGGGGTTCCTGGCGATGAAATTGGCGAGCGGCGTCGCCGCCATCATCATCACGCTCACCGCCACGATGACCGCGATATACATGATGGCGATCTCGTCGGTCATGCCGACGGCGGTGATGATGGAATCGATCGAGAAGACGAGGTCGAGCAGCAGGATCTGGAAGATCGCGCCGGCAAGGCTCATCTGCAGCGTGCCGCCGACCATCGTGTCCTGATGGTCCTGCGGATCGACCGTGTGATGGATTTCCTTGGTAGCCTTCCAGACCAGGAACAGGCCGCCGGCGATCAGGATCAGGTCGCGCCACGAAAAGCCGTGGCCGAAGGCGGTGAACACCGGCGTCGTCAATTGCACGATGATCGAGATCGTGGCGAGCAGGATCAGGCGCATGATCAGCGCCGCCGAAATGCCGAGCCGACGCGCGCGGGCGCGCTGCGCTTCCGGCAGCTTGTTGGTCAGGATCGAGATGAAGATCAGATTGTCGATGCCGAGCACGACCTCGAGCACCACGAGGGTCAAAAGCGCGACCCACGCGGTCGGATCGGAAACAAAATGAAAGTGCGGCGCCAGAAATTCGACAAGCTGCATGAAGGTCGTCCCCTCTACGATCTAGAGCAGTTTTCGCGGGTTTCGTCGCCAGTTAGGTATTGATCTCGCTTATATCAATGTCACGACCAGAAGGACGGCGCCGTTTCTTCCAGCCGCGGCCCGCGACGAAACGGCGCGATTTTTTCGGCAAGCCCGGTGCGGTCGGAAATATCGACGCCGACGCCGCAGAGCGTCGCGGGCCCTGACGAAGCCTCGAAGCGGCCCTTCGGCACCTTGGAAAGGAACCGGTTGAGCGGCTCTTCCTTATCCATACCGAGCGAGGAATCATAATCGCCGCACATGCCGGCGTCCGAAATATAGGCGGTGCCGCCATTGAGGATCTGATGGTCGGCAGTCGGCTGGTGCGTGTGCGTGCCGACCACGAGGCTGGCGCGGCCGTCGACAAAATGCGCGAAGCACATCTTCTCCGACGTCGCCTCGGCGTGGAAATCGATGACCGCCGCATCGGCCTGCTCGCCGAGCGGGCAGGCCGCAAGCTCACGCTCGCCGGCCTGGAACGGATCGTCGAGCTCGGGATGCATGAAGACGCGGCCCATGATGTTGGCGACCAGCACGCGTGCGCCATTGCGGGCAATGTAGACGCCCGAGCCGCGGCCCGGCGTGCCCCTGGGAAAATTGGAGGGACGCAGGAAGCGCTCCTCGCGCGGCGCGAAGATCAGCGCGTCGCGCTGATCCCAGACGTGATTGCCGGTGGTGACGACATCCGCGCCGGCCGCGAGCGTCTCGCGAAAGATCTCCTCGGTGATGCCGAAGCCGCCGGCGGCGTTCTCGCCATTGACGATGACGAAATCCAGCTTGAAGTCGGAAATCAGCCCCGGCAGCTGCTCCCAGACTGCCGTGCGCCCTGTTTTGCCAACCATATCGCCGAGGAAGAGAAGTCTCATACGATCCCGAGCCGAAGTCTGCCAAGCTGCATGACTTCCGCGAAGACCATCAGCCTCGCCGACTATCTATAATTGGGGCGCGAAGCGGCGCAACCCGCTCTCGCTCAGTATTTCCGGAATGATCACGTCATGGTTCTCGTCAGGGACCATTTCAACTTCCTGGCAGTTGAAGGCGATGCCGATCAGCCTGGGCGCGATGCCCTTTTCGGCCAGCCTGGCGATCGCGCGGTCATAATAGCCGGCGCCATAGCCGATGCGGTGGCCGCGGGCGTCGAAGGCGGCGAGCGGCACCAGCATGAGCGTCGGGTCGAGCACTTCCGCCTCTTCATGCGGCCCGACCGTGCCGAAGCCCATCTCGACCATCGGCGCGCCGCGCACCAGCTCGCGAAAGACGATCGTGGTCTTGTCCAGGATCGCCGGCAGGCAGAGCCTGGCGCCCTTTTCGCGCAGGGCGAACATCAGCGGCCGCACATCGACCTCCGAGCGCATCGGCCAGAAGCCGGAGACGACCTCGCCGGGTTCGAAGTCGATTTTTTCCTTCGCGATCTCGGCCATTTCGAGCGCGATCTCGACGCGCCAGAACTCGTCGAGCGCATCGCGGCGCGCCAACGCTTCCTTGCGAAGCTGTTTTTTCAGATCTTTGGAAGAGCTCATGCGCGGACGCTAGAAAAAATCGGATTTGGATGGCGTTTTAGGAGCGACGTTTCTAGCGCAGGAAAAGTGCGCAGCGGTTTTTCCGTCCGGAATTGCGTCAAAACAGAGAGAAGGCGCATGTCTCCCGAAAACGGGAGAGCGACGATCCACACAACCGGTGGAGAGGTCGATCCCGGGTGCCTACAAAGTAGGTGGGCGCCGTGTGAGAAAACCCACGGGTCTTCCCAGGGACAGCTCCCTAAGGATCGATAAGGCCCCGGGGATAAGTTTCTCCTGCCGGGAAGCGCAGACCGCCGATAGCAAATATAGGCCGATCATTAGCCGCGCGCCAGAAGGATAGCTCGCCCGGCCCTGTAAATTCTTGTCGCGCGCTCCGCGGCGTCGCCACGCCTTGCGCAGGCCGGCCAGCATCCTTACGGTCCAGCCGCACGGACAGGAGAAAGAATGCGTTTCGAAGGCACTGCGGCTTACGTCGCCGACAAGGATCTGATGGTCGCGGTGAACGCCGCGATCGCGCTGGAGCGGCCCCTGCTGGTCAAGGGCGAGCCCGGCACCGGCAAGACCGAGCTTGCCCGCCAGGTGGCTTCGGCGCTTGGGCTCGATTTCATCGAATGGAACGTCAAATCGACCACCAAGGCGCAACAGGGCCTTTACGAATATGACGCCGTCTCGCGGCTGCGCGACAGCCAGCTCGGCGACGAACGCTTCAACGACATCGCCAATTACATCAAGCGCGGCAAGCTGTGGGATGCCTTCGCGGCGCAGAAAAAAGTCGTGCTGTTGATCGACGAGATCGACAAGGCCGACATCGAATTCCCCAACGACCTCCTGCAGGAGCTCGACCGGATGGAGTTCTTCGTCTACGAGACCGGCGAGACTATCCGCGCCGAGTTCCGGCCCATCGTCATCATCACCTCGAACAATGAGAAGGAACTGCCGGACGCCTTCCTGCGCCGCTGCTTCTTCCACTATATCCGCTTCCCCGACATCGACACGCTGCACCGGATCGTCGAGGTGCATTACCCCGGCATCAAGCAGAATTTGGTGCGGGCGGCACTAACCCAGTTCTACGAGATCCGCGACGTGCCGGGCCTGAAGAAGAAGCCCTCGACCTCCGAAGCGCTCGACTGGATCCGCCTGCTGGTCGCCGACGACATCGCACCCGACGACCTGCGCGCGGATCCGAAGAACATGCTGCCGAAACTGCACGGCGCGCTCTTGAAGAACGAGCAGGACGTGCACCTGTTCGAGCGGTTGGCCTTCATGGCCAGACGGCAGCAATAGGCCAACAGCAATAGCATTTTCGCCGGCTGTGGACCGTTGCCCGCACGGGACATCTGCCGCAGCCTCGCGCCAAAGCTTGGAGGAAGAAATGTCCGAGATTACCATCCGCCCGCTCGATCAGTCCGATCACGCCGACTGGCGGAGGCTGTGGACCGCCTATCTGACCTTCTACGAGACCAAGCTGCCGGAGGAGGCCTACGACGTCACCTGGAAGCGCCTGTTCACGGAAGGCGAGTTCGAACCGAAGGGCTTCATCGCCACGTTTCACGGCAAGGCCGTAGGCCTGACTCACTATCTCTATCACCGCTCCTGCTGGTCGCAGGTCAACAACTGCTATCTGCAGGATCTGTTCGCCGACCCTGAGGTGCGCGGCAAGGGCGTGGGCGCGGCGCTGATCAAAGCCGTGCAGGACGAGGCCGGCAAGATCGGCGTCAAGAATGTCTACTGGATGACGCACGAGACCAACGCCACCGCGCGTAAGCTCTACGACCATGTGGCGCGGCGGACCGGATTCATCGAATACGATCTGCTGTAGGCACTGATGTTCATCCCCTTCTTCCTCGAACTGAAGGCCGCGCGGTTTCCTGTTTCGCTCAGGGAATATCTGTCGCTGCTGGAGGGACTGGAAGCGGGGCTCGTCGACTATGACGTCGAGGCTTTCTACTACCTCGCCCGCTCGGCCCTGGTGAAGGATGAGCGTCATATCGATCGTTTCGACCAGGTCTTCGCGCATGTCTTCAAGGGTGTCGAGGCGCTCGGCGGTCCCGATGCCATCGATGTCGCTGACATCCCCGAGGAATGGCTGCGCCGGCTGGCGGAAAAGCACCTGAGCGAGGAGGAAAAAAAGCTGGTCGAAGCGCTGGGCGGTTTCGACAGACTGATGGAGACGCTGAAGCAGCGCCTCGAGGAGCAGAAGGGCCGGCATCAGGGCGGCTCGAAATGGATCGGCACCGGCGGCACCTCGCCCTTCGGCGCCTATGGCTACAACCCCGAAGGGGTTCGCATCGGCCAGCATGAAAGCCGCCATCGCCGCGCGGTGAAGGTCTGGGACAAGCGCGAATTCAAGAACTTCGACGACACCGTCGAGCTCGGCACCCGCAACATCAAGGTGGCGCTGAAGCGGCTGCGACGCTGGGTGCGCGAGGGCGCCGAGGAGGAGTTCGACCTGCCCGGCACCATCCACGCCACCGCCGAGCATGGCTATCTCGACGTCAAAACGCGGCCCGAGCGGCGCAATGCCGTGAAGCTCCTGATGTTCTTCGATGTCGGCGGCTCGATGGACGACCATATACGCGGCGTTGAGGAACTGTTTTCCGCCGCGCGCGCCGAGTTCCGCCAGCTCGAATATTTCTACTTCCACAATTGCCTTTACGAGCGCGTCTGGAAGGACAACCGCCGGCGCCTGGCCGAGACGATCCCGACCTTCGATCTCATCCACAAATACGGGCCGGACTATAAGGTGATCGTCGTCGGCGATGCCTCGATGAGCCCTTACGAGATCGCGCATCCGGGCGGCTCGGTCGAGCACTGGAATCCGGAGGCGGGCAGTGTGTGGCTGGCTCGCCTTTTGCAGCAATGGCCGAATGCGATCTGGCTGAACCCCGAAGCCGAGAAGAACTGGCGCTACACCCACTCGATCCAGCTGATCAGCGACATCTTCGGCGGCCGCATGTTCCCGCTGACATTGGCCGGGCTTGAGGCAGCGACTAGGCAGCTGTCACGCAAGCATTAGCTCGCTTTCGCTGGAAGCACCTGTAACAAGGGCCTATATTTGGGCGAATATCCGTTGCAAGCAACAACGAGCCGCCAAGGCCAAGGAGATTTCATGGACACCCACGCCTATCCCGTGACCCGCACCGATGCCGAGTGGCGCGCCCGGCTGACGCCGGAGCAATATGCCGTCATGCGCAATCACGGCACCGAGCGCCCCGGCAGTTGCGCCCTGCTCTACGAGAAGCGTGCCGGCACCTTCTATTGCGTCGGCTGCGACCAGCCTTTGTTCGAATCCAAGCTGAAATTCGAGAGCGGCACCGGCTGGCCGAGCTTCAACGATCCGGTCCCGGGCGCGATCGAGACCACCGTCGACCGCAGCTACGGCATGGTACGCACCGAATGCCACTGCTCGCGCTGCGGCAGCCATCTCGGTCACGTTTTCGAGGACGGCCCGCCGCCGACTGGCCTGCGCTATTGCATCAACGGCGTGGCGCTGCGCTTCGAACCGGCAGCTTGATGCCTTGGAGATGGGCTTTGCAAAGGGCGGCTTCGGCCGCCCTTTTTCGTATGGCTCATGCCACGACCGTCGCGATCAGCCAGAGCGCGGAACCGAGCATCATCAGCTGCGCCTTGAAACCCCCGACCTTCTCCGCGGTCCGCCAGACGGCGACCGTCAGGAAGATGTTGTAGGGAACGGGGAGGAAATGCACCGCCAGCACCAGCCAGAGCGGCAGCTTCAATCCAAGCAGGATCAGCGCCAGCGCCGAAGAGGCGATGCTCAAGATGGTCCCGACCAGCAGCATGTCGCGCCAGAACAGCCGGTCGAGCGGCACTTCGCCCCTCCACCGCGTCCGGAAAAAACCCGTCATCGCCGGCGACCTATCGCTGCCCGAGAACGTCGGTCACGGCTTCTTCGAAGCGTGAGCATTCCCGTACCAGCCAGTCGCTCATGGCCGGCCAATTGTCCTCGGCGTAGCAGTTCACCCGCCACATCGAGTTGATGCCGAGACCTTCACAGCTCTGCTCGGGCCTGAGCTTCAGCCTGGATTCGATCGCCGGCTGGAACGGTTTCAGCCGCGACCAGGACTCCGTGGCGCCGAACTTCTCATTGCGCCCGAAGAAGACGCCGACATGGTTCTGCGCCGGTGCGACATACATCGAAAGGACCAAAGCGAAATCCGGCAGCCCGCGCTGCCAGAACCAAGGCCCGCGTCGTGCGAGCCTTTGCCTTTCTTGCGGGTGCCGTTCGGCGAACAGCGCCCAGAAGCCGCGATGGCGGAACTCCGAGGCGCGACGGCCGCCGAAGTCGAATTCGTTCATGGCCGGTCTCCGGCCATGAGGCTTACGCCATGCCGAGGGCGGCCTTGTAGAGATCCAGGATCGATTCTTCCTCCTGGCGCTCGGCCTGGTCCTTCTTGCGCAGCCGCACGATGGTGCGGATCGCCTTGGTGTCGAAGCCGGTGCCCTTGGCTTCGGCATAGACATCCTTGATGTCGTCGGAGATCGTCTTCTTCTCTTCCTCGAGCCGCTCGATGCGCTCGATGATGGTGCGCAGCTGGCCGGCGGCTACAGTCTGGCTGGTCTCGGTGATTTCGTCGGCCATTTTTCTCTCCGCGTCTTCTGAAGCGATGGCGATTCCCGCCACGGCGAATTAGAGCGGGTTCCCTGCCCGAGCGGGCGCGGCGGGTCAAGACACTTGTCGAGCGGCTGTGGACGGCTGCTGTCAATCGTCCGTTCGACGTCCCGATCGCACCTACTTGAAGGCGATCAAGAGATCCTTCGCATCGATCTGGTCGCCGGCCTTGACCAGCACCTCGGCGACCTCGCCGTCGCGTTCAGCATGCAGCGCGGTTTCCATCTTCATGGCCTCGATCGACAAGAGCACGTCGCCCGCCTTGACCGCTTGTCCGGCCGCCACGGCAAGCGCCGACACGACGCCGGGCATCGGTGCGCCGACATGCGCCTCATTGCCGGGCTCGGCCTTGCGGCGCGCCTTGGCGGCGGAAGCGCCATGCGCCCTGTCCGGCACCTTGACGCGGCGCGGCTGGCCATTGAGCTCGAAGAACACGGTGACCATGCCCTTGTCGTCGACATCGCCGAACGCCTGGCAGCGAACCACCAGCGTCTTGCCCTTCTCGATGTCGAGGAAGATCTCGTCTTCCGGCTTCATGCCGTAGAAATAGGTCGGCGTCGGCAGCACGCTCACCGGCCCGTAGGTCTCCTGCGCCGCGGCGAAATCGGTGAACACCTTGGGGTACATCAGCCAGGAGGCGAACTCATATTCCGAGAGCTTGCGGTCGAGCTTGCCCTCGATGTCCTTGCGGCTGGCCTTGAGATCGGCTGCTTTTAGCAGCGAGCCGGGCCGCACAGTGATCGGCTTCTCGCCCTTCAGCGCCTTCTTTTGCAGTGCCGCCGGCCAACCGCCGGGCGACTGGCCGAGATCGCCGCGCAGCATCGACACGACCGAATCCGGGAAGGCGATGTCCTTGGCGGGGTTCTCGACATCGGCGACGGTGAGATCCTGGCTGACCATCATCAGCGCCATGTCGCCCACCACCTTGGACGACGGCGTCACCTTGACGATGTCGCCGAACATCAGGTTGACGTCGTGATAGGCCTGCGCGACCTCATGCCAGCGCGTCTCCAGGCCAAGCGAGCGCGCCTGTTCCTTTAGGTTGGTGAACTGGCCGCCCGGCATCTCGTGCAGGTAGACTTCGGAGGCCGGTCCCTTGAGGTCGCTCTCGAAGGCGGCGTACTGGTTGCGCACCGCTTCCCAGTAGAAGGAAATGCGGCGGATCCATTGCGGATCGAGACCGGGATCGCGCTCGGTGCCCTTCAGCGCCTCGACGATCGAGCCGAGGCAGGGCTGCGAGGTGTTGCCGGAGAAGGAATCCATCGCCGCGTCGATCGCGTCGGCGCCGCTCTCCACCGCCGCCAGCACCGTCGCTGCCGAAAGCCCCGACGTGTCATGCGTGTGGAAATGGATCGGCAGGTCGGTCGCCTCGCGCAGCGCCTTGAAAAGCACGCGCGCCGCGGCCGGCTTCAACAGGCCGGCCATGTCCTTGACGGCGATGATATGCGCGCCGGCGGCTTCCAACTCCTTGGCCAGCCCGACATAGTATTTGAGGTCGTATTTGGCGCGGGCCGGATCGAGGATGTCGCCGGTATAGCACATCGCCGCCTCGACCAGCTTGCCCTCGGCGCCGACCGCGTCCATGGCGACGCGCATGTTCTCGACCCAGTTCAGGCAGTCGAAGACGCGGAACAGATCGACGCCGCCGGCTGCCGCTTGGGCGACGAAATGCTGGACGACATTGTCGGGATAGTTGGTGTAGCCGACGCCGTTGGCGCCGCGCAAAAGCATCTGCAGCAGAAGATTGGGCGCCGCCTCGCGCACTTTGCTCAGCCGCTCCCACGGATCCTCGGTAAGGAAGCGCATGGCGACGTCGAACGTCGCGCCGCCCCAGCATTCCAGCGATAAGAGCTGCGGCAACGCCCGCGCATAGGTGCCGGCGATGCCGACGATGTCATAGGTGCGCATGCGCGTGGCGAGCAGCGACTGGTGGCCGTCGCGCATCGTCGTGTCGGTGACCAGCACCTGGCGCTGCTCGCGCATCCAGGCCGCGAATTTCTCGGGGCCTAGCGCATCGAGCCTCTGCTTGCTGCCGTCCGGAACATGGCCGTTGAGGTAGGGCACCACGGGTGCGGCCGCATTCGCCTTCGGCATCGGCCGGCCGCGCGTCTCCGGATGGCCGTTGACGCTGACGTCGGCGAGGTAGTTGAGCAGCTTGGTAGCGCGGTCCTGCCGCTTCACCTGCTCGAACAGCTCCGGCGTCGTGTCGATGAACCTGGTCGTATAGGAATTGTCGGCGAAGCGCGGGTGGTTGATGATCGCTTCGAGGAAGGTGAGGTTGGTGGCGACGCCACGGATGCGGAACTCGCGCAGCGCCCGGTTCATGCGCGAAATCGCCTCGCCGGGTGTCGGCGCCCAAGCCGTCACCTTTTCGAGCAGCGGATCGTAGAAGCGGGTGATGACCGCGCCCGAATAGGCGGTGCCGCCGTCGAGCCGGATGCCGAAGCCTGCCGCCTCGCGATAGGCGGTGATGCGGCCATAGTCCGGGATGAAATTGTGCTCCGGATCCTCGGTGGTGATGCGGCACTGGAGCGCATGGCCGTTCAGCCTGATGTCCTTCTGCGCCGGCACGCCCGATTGCTTGGTACCGATGGCGAAGCCGTCGAGGATGTGGATCTGTGCCTTGACGATGTCGATGCCCGTCACCTGCTCGGTGACGGTGTGCTCGACCTGGATGCGCGGATTGACCTCGATGAAGTAAAACTTGCCGGTGTCGGCGTCCTGCAGGAACTCGACCGTGCCGGCGCCGATATAGCTGGTCTCGCGCGCTATCTTGAGCGCGTAGCCGCAGAGCTCCTGGCGCAGTTCTTCGCTGAGATAGGGCGCCGGCGCACGCTCCACGACCTTCTGGTTGCGGCGTTGGATCGAGCAGTCGCGCTCGAACAGATGCACCGCATTGCCGTGGGTGTCGCCCAGCACCTGCACCTCGACATGGCGGGCGCGCTCGATCAGCTTTTCGAGATAGACCTCGTCTTTGCCGAATGCGGCCTTGGCCTCGCGCTTGCCCTCCATCACCTCGCGCGCGAGGTCGGCTTCGGAACGGATGGCGCGCATGCCGCGGCCGCCGCCGCCCCACGAGGCCTTGAGCATCACCGGATAGCCGATTTGCGCCGCGAGCTTCTTCACCTCGTCCATGTCGTCCGGCAGCGGTTCGGTTGCCGGCACCACCGGCACGCCAACCTCGATCGCCAGGTTGCGCGCGGCGACCTTGTTGCCCAGCCTGCGCATCGTTTCTGGCTTCGGCCCGATGAAGGTGATGCCGACTTCGGCGCAGGCTTCTGCGAATTCCGGGCTCTCCGAGAGAAGGCCGTAACCGGGATGGATGGCGTCGGCGCCCGACAGCCTGGCGACCCGGATCACCTCCTCGATCGACAGGTAGCTCTCGATCGGCCCCATGTCCTTGGCGAGATGCGGCCCGCGCCCGACCTGATAGCTCTCGTCGGCCTTGAAGCGGTGCAGCGAATATTTGTCCTCCTCCGCCCAGATCGCCACGGTTTTGAGGCCGAGCTCGTTGGCCGCGCGGAACACGCGGATGGCGATTTCGGACCGGTTGGCGACGAGGATCTTCGTGATGGCCAAGGACTGGGCTCCAGCAGCGGAAGGGAGATGAACCGGCGCAATGATTAAAGGGAAAATGCTGCAGCGCAAACAAATTTGCGCGACAGCTAAAACGATTTAAGTCGCCTGTTTGCGCCAAATCGTCATTGCTGTTCTTCGAACATCGGCAGTCGGCGGTGGACGGCAAGTCCACGGGATAGCACGGAGCTTTCCGGCCGGCCGCAAATCCGCAAACGAAAATGCCCGGCGCAAGCGCCGGGCATTCCGAACAGTCGGCTTGAGTTTGCCGGCTTATTTCTCGAAGTAGCTGTACTTGCCGTCGTCGCCCTTCTTCCACTCGTAGATGACATAGTCGGGACGGGTGATGTCGCCCTTGGCGTCGTAACCGATGTCGCCGATGGCCGTCTTCCAGGTGTTGGCCCTGATCGTCTCGGCGACCTTCTGCGCATCGTCGGCCGAGCCGGTCTTGGCGATGGCCTGGGCGATGATCTGCACCGCGGCATAGGAATAGAGCGTGTAGGCTTCCGGCTCGAAGCCGTTGGCGCGGAACTTCTCCACCACTTCCTTGGCGGCCGGATTCTTGCGCGGATCCGGAGCGAAGGTGTTGAGCGTGCCGGCAACGGCATCACCCGCGATCGAGGCCAGTTCGTTGGAGACGATACCGTCGCCCGAGAACAGCGGCGCCTTCAGGCCCTGGTCAGCCGACTGACGGATGATCAGGCCGGCTTCGGTGTGCAGGCCGCCCCAATAGATGAGCGTGACACCGTTTTCCTTCATCTTGGCGATGAGGGCCGAGAAGTCCTTGTCGCCGACATTCACGCCTTCATATAATACTTCCTTGATGCCGTTGGCGTTCAGGTTCTTCTTGGTCTCGTCGGCAAGACCCTGGCCATAAGGCGTCTTGTCGTGGATGATGGCGATCTTGGCATCCTTGAAGTTCTTGGCGATGTAATCGCCGGCCACCTTGCCCTGCTGGTCGTCGCGACCGCAGGTGCGGAAGGTGTTCCACATGCCGCGCTCGGTGAACTTCGGATTGGTCGCGGCCGGCGTGATCTCGAGGATGCCGTTCTCTTGATAGACTTCCGACGCCGGGATCGAGACGCCCGAATTGAAGTGGCCGTCGACATACTTGACGCCATCGGCGACGAACTTGTTGGCGACCGAGATGCCTTGCTTGGGGTCGGAGACGTCGTCACCGATCTCGAGTTTGAGCTGCTGGCCGAGGATGCCGCCCGCCGCGTTGATGTCGGCGATCGCCTGTTCCGCGCCCTTCTGCAACTGCGCGCCGAAGGCGGCGTTCGGACCGGTGATCGGACCGGCGACGCCGATCAGGATGTCGGCCCACGCGCTGCCGCTGAACGCGACGAACGCGGTCAGCGCCACGGCGGACAAAAGTGATTTTTTCATTGAAACGCTCCCATTTACGGAGTGGGCGTGGATGATACTTTCATGCGATGCCCACCCTTATCGCAGAAAGCATAGAATGCCGATTTTCAGGCACTTGTCACGCCGATTCATCCCCGAAACGGCGTAATGGTGAACGTCAAGCTTTCGGTTTCCAGCTTAACAAGGAAGCTCTTTCATAGAGCCAGTTATACTGTGTGACCATTTGGTTGGTGCGCGTGTATTGATAGCCGACGAAGCCGAAAATCATCAGCACGATGGTGTCGACGATATAGTAATGCAGCGAGAACATCGTGCCCTCGAACAAAGCGTGATGGATGAACCTGACGCCGATGCCGAGACCGAGCAGGTAGAAAAACAGCTGGAGATACGTGCTCCAGGTCTGAGCCGCCGCCTTGCCTGTCATCCATGCCGCCCCGCCGCCAAGCAGGCCTGTGACGAACAGAAACTGCCAGATCGTGGCCTCTTCGTAGATAATACCCTGCATGGTTGATATCCCCAGATCTTAGCATGATCCCGAAAAGTTGCAGACTTTTCGGAGAAGATCATGCTTCAAGAATAAAGCCTTAGAGCGGGATGGCGATCCTGGGAAAGTCATCGCGCTCTAATGATGTCCGCCTTCGAGATAGGCGGCCCGCACTTCCGGATTGGCGAGCAACTCCTTGCCGGTGCCGCTCATCGTCACATTGCCGTTGACCATGACATAACCGCGCGTGGCCAGTTTGAGCGCGCCGAAGGCGTTCTGCTCCACCAGGAACACGGTCAGCCCCTGCGTCTTGTTGAGCTCGCGGATGGCGTCGAAGATCTGCTTGACGATCAGCGGCGCCAAGCCCAGCGACGGCTCGTCGAGCAAAAGCAGTTTCGGCCGCGCCATCAGCGCGCGCCCGATCGACAGCATCTGCTGCTCGCCGCCCGACAGGGTGCCGCCGCGCTGGGTGATGCGCTCCTTCAGCCGCGGGAACAGCGTGAACACCTTTTCGACGTCCTCGTCATAATGTTTGAGGTTGTCGAGGCTGGCGCCCATCTGCAGGTTTTCCATCACCGTCATGCGCGGGAAGATGCGGCGTCCTTCCGGCGACTGGGCGATACGCAGGCGGGCGATCTCGTGCGTCGGCAGCTGGGTGATCTCGGTGCCGGCGAAGGTGATGGTGCCGGTCCGCGCGCGCGGAGCGCCGAAGATGGTCATCATCAAGGTCGACTTGCCGGCGCCGTTGGCGCCGATAAGCGCCACGATCTCACCCTGGTTGACCTGCACATTGACGCCGTTCAGCGCCCGGATGTTGCCGTAATAGGTCTCGACGCCCTTGATGTCGAGCAGCGTTGTGCCGGCCATTATTTGCGCCCTCCACGCTTGCCCGCTGTGGGCTTGGCCGCTGTGTCCTTGCCCTTCGAAGCACTGCCGGCTTTCGCGGCGGGCGCCTTGGCAGCCGGCTTGTTAGGTGCCGCTTTCGCAGTGCCGGATTTCGCGGCCGGCTTGGCTGCCGATTGGGGCTTGCTGGCTATCGAGGCGGCGCGCGCGTCGACCTGCGCCGCCTTCGAGGCGCCCTTCGACACGGTGACCCGCTCGCCCTCATTCGCATGTTCGACGGAATCGGAAACCGGCCCCGCCATCATCGAAGCGGAATTGCCGGGCCCATGCGCGGAATCGGGGCCGGTATCGAGCTGCTCGATTACGTCCTCGTCGCCGACCTCGGTCAGCACCGTCTCGACCTCTTCGTCGTCGACACCGAGATAGGCGGCGATGACGCGCGGGTCGGTCCTGACCGATGCCGGATTGCCGTCGGAAATCTTGCGGCCGTATTCGAGCACGACGACATGGTCGGAGATCTGCATCACCACCGACATGTCATGCTCGATGAGCAGGATCGACGTGCCGGTGCTTTTGATGCCCATCAACAGCTCGTTGAGCGCGGCCGATTCCTTCGGATTGAGGCCGGCGGCCGGTTCGTCCAGGCACAGAAGCTCCGGCCCCGTGCACATGGCGCGCGCGATCTCCAGGCGCCGCTGCGCGCCATAGGGCAGGTCGCCCGCGGGATCGTCGGCGCGGTCGACGAGATCGGCCTTCTCCAGCCAGTGCCTGGCGAGCTCGATCGATTCGGCCGAAGCCTGTCGATAGCTCGGAAAGCCGAACAGGCCGAGAAGGGTATAGCCCGATGCCTTCATCAGCTTGTTGTGCTGAGCAACGAGCAGGTTCTCGAGCAGCGTCATGCCGGAGAACAGGCGGATGTTCTGGAAAGTGCGCGCCACCTTGGCGCGCGCCGGGATCTCATGGTTGGGCAGGCGCTCGAGCAGATAGGTCGAGCCGTCGTTCCGGTTCAGCGTCATCATGCCTTCGGTCGGCTTGTAGAAGCCGGTGATGCAGTTGAACACCGTGGTCTTGCCGGCGCCGTTCGGGCCGATCAACGCGGTGATCTCGCCGCGCCTGGCCTGGAACGACAGGTCGCCGATGGCGACCAGGCCGCCGAACTTCATCGACAGATGCTCGACCTGCAGGATGAAGTCGTTCGAGGAAGGGGTCGCGTTCATCAGCCGTGGCCCTCCTTGGTGAAGGAGGCCGAGACCGCTCTTCGCTGCTTGAGGAAGGCCGTGGGCTCGCGGCTGCCGACGAAGCCGCGCGGCTTCCACAGCATGACGATCACCATGGCCATGCCGAACAAAAGCATGCGGTAGAGTTCAGGCGTGAAATCGGGACCGAAGACCCGCTTCAGGAAGTCGAGTTCTCGCAACGCTTCAGTGCCGCCGATCATCACCAGTGCCGCTACGGCGATGCCGATCAGCGAACCCATGCCGCCAAGCACGACGATGGCAAGGACGATCGCCGATTCCAGGAAGACGAAGGATTCTGGGCTGACGAACCCTTGCCGTGCGGCGAAGAACGAGCCGGCAAAGCCGCCGAACATGGCGCCGGTGGCGAACGCCGTCAGCTTGGTAGTGGTGGTGTTGATGCCGAGCGAGCGGCAGGCGATCTCGTCCTCACGTAGCGCTTCCCACGCCCTGCCGACCGGCAGACGGCGCAGTCTGACGGTGACGAAGGCGGTGAGGAGGCAGAGCCCCAAGATTAGATAATAGAGGAAAATCTTGTAGTAGGCGCTCGATGTGGCGATGTTCAAAACCTTAGCGATGTAGTTCGGATCGGAGACGTTGAACGTCATCAGGCCGAAGAACGAGACTTTCGGAATGCCGGAGATGCCGGCCGAACCATTGGTCACTTCGCGCCAGTTGATCAGCACGAGCCGGATGATCTCGCCGAAGGCGAGCGTGACGATCGCCAGATAGTCGCCGCGCAATCGCAGCACCGGAAAGCCGAGCATGACGCCCCAGAATGCGGCCATGCAGCCGGCGGCCGGAAGCAGAATCCAGAAGGACAGGCCGAAATGCGTGCCGAGCAGCGCGTAGGCATACGCGCCGACAGCATAGAAGGCGACATAACCGAGGTCGAGCAGTCCGGCGAGGCCGATGACGATGTTCAGCCCCCAAGCCAGCATCACATAGATCAGGATCTGTATGCCGAAATTGTCGACCCACTTCAGAGAGCCCTGAAAACCTCCCGCCATCGACCCTGTCATCAGCGCAAGCACCAGCACGACGACGACCGGATAGAGCGCCAGCGCGCTGATGCCCAACGCCGACAAGTGGGCGTGGATGAAGGCCCGGAAATAATACATTACCCAGGCGACGGCATAGATGATCGCCAACGCCCGCACGAAGCGTGCGTAGCCGGCAAGGTCGGGTCCGAGCAGCCCGTCAAGCGAGCCGGCCAGCACGAACAGCAAGGCTGCGATAACGACCGCGGCTATGAAAAAAGGCATCCTGAAGAAGCGTGCCGCCACGGTCTCGGGCAGCAGGCCTGTGTCGATGTCGGCGACCTTCAGACTCGCCAGGAAGGGCTGGCCATAAGCAACATACAGGAAGCGGCCAACGGCAGTGGCAATGACCACCAGGGCGAGCAAGCCCCAGCGCTGCACCAGGATCAGTTCGTTGCTGATGTTCTGGTCGGTCCTGAGACCGATGAAAAGCACGAACAGGCCGAGCGAAATGGCGCCGGCGTAAAGCGCCTCGCGGAAAGCACGTTGGATGGGAGTAGCGACGGCGTCGCGCTCCGAAGACACGGTAGCGGCCATGAGGATCAGACCTTTTCGACTTCAGGCCGGCCGAGGATGCCGGAGGGCAGGAAAATCAGCACGATCGCCAGGATCGAGAAAGCGGCGACGTCCTTGTAGTCGATCGAGAAATAGGCCGACCACATGCTCTCGATGAAGCCGATGAGCAATCCTCCGAGCACGGCGCCGGGCAGGGAGCCGATGCCGCCAAGCACGGCCGCCGTGAAGGCTTTCACGCCCGGCACGAAGCCGTCCGAGAACACCACGACGCCGTAATACATCAGGAACAGCGTGCCGGCGACCGCGGCAAGGGCCGCGCCCATGATGAAGGTGATGGAGATGGTGCGGTCGACGTCGATGCCCAGCAGCGCGGCCATCTTGCGGTCCTGTTCGCAGGCGCGCTGCGCCCGCCCGAGCGCCGTTCTGTTGACGAGATACCAGAAGATCGCCAGCAGTATGACGGTGACGATCACGATGAGGATCTGCTTCAGTGAAACGCTCACGCCATCAACAGTGTAGACTTGGCTGACCAGCGGCGGAATCGGCTTGTTGCGCGGCCCTTGCGTGACCTGGACGAAGTTGGACAGCGCGATCGACATGCCGATGGCGGTGATCAGCGGCGCCAGGCGGAACGAGCCGCGCAGCGGCCGGTAGGCTACCTTCTCGATCGTCCAGTTGTAGAGGCTGGTGAGAAGCATCGCCACGATCATCATGATCAGGAGCGCCACCACGACCGGCACCGAATAGAACAGCGCGCCAAGGATCAGGAAGACGATGAGCGCCGTGAAGGCGCCGACCATGAAGATGTCGCCATGGGCGAAATTGATCATGCCGATGATGCCGTAGACCATCGTGTAGCCGATCGCGATCAGCCCATAGATCGATCCCAGCGTCAGCCCATTGATAAGCTGCTGGACGAAATACTGCATATTTATGCGGCTCCCCTGGAATGTCGCCTTTCAGGACGCATTCCTTTTCGTATTGCCCCTAGTCGTAAAGTTTCGAGCCCGGATTGCAACGTGATTTTTCAATCGCTCCGCGTGGTTTGGAAGCACGCCGTCCGATTGCCCGTTTTTTCGCGCCCGACCCCTGGACTATCGCGGACCCTATCATTGGCATAACGCAATGTCTTTGACGATTCACCCCTATAATGCCCGTCCTTTCGAAGAAAGTGCCGTCAAAAGAAGGTGATGTGAAGATTTCTTGCGCGAACGAAGGCACTCCATTTTAGCCGGAGCGCCTTCCGTTGCGTGAGCTATGACGCTTATGTGACGATGAACCCGTGCGCGAACGGATCGCGGTCGTCGATGAAGATGGTGTTCAACCCGGTCATCCGTGCCCAGCCGCCGATCGAGGGGATGATCGCCGGCTTGCCCGCCACGCTGACCTCCTTTTCGACCCTGCCCTTGAACAGCGAGCCGATGATCGATTCATGCACGAAACTGTCGCCGGGCTTGAGCTTGCCCTTGGCATGGAGCTGCGCCATGCGTGCCGAGGTGCCCGTGCCGCAAGGCGAGCGGTCGATCGCCTTGTCGCCATAGAAGACGGCGTTGCGCGCATCGGCCTCGGCATGTTTCGGCTTGCCCGTCCACAGCATATGCGAGAGCCGGTTGATGCCGGGGTTCTCCGGATGCACGAAAGAGTATTTCTCGTTGAGGCGCTGGCGCACCACCGGGCTCCAGGCGATGAGGTTGCCCGCCGAGTAATCGGCCATGTCCCGATAATTCTTCTGTGGCTCGACGATGGCGTAGAAATTGCCGCCATAGGCGACGTCGACGCTGATCTCCCCGAGCACCGGGCAGTCGACGGTCAATCCTTCAGCATAGAGGAAGGACGGCACGTTGGTGATGCGCACCTCCTCGACATATTCGCCGACCTGTTTGTATTCGGCGATGACAAGGCCGGCCGGCGTGTCGAGCCTCAAGACGCCCGGCGTCTTTGGCTTCACCAGCCCGTGTTCGATCGCCATCGTGACGGTGCCGATCGTACCATGGCCGCACATCGGCAGGCAGCCCGAGGTCTCGATGAACAGGATGGCGATGTCGCAGTCCTCGCGCGTCGGCGGGTAGAGGATCGAGCCCGACATCACGTCATGGCCGCGCGGCTCGAACATCAGCCCGGTGCGGATCCAGTCATATTCGGCGAGGAAATGCGCCCGCCGCTCCATCATCGTCGCCCCCTCGAGCAGCGGCCCGCCGCCGGCGACCAGGCGCACCGGGTTGCCGCAGGTGTGGCCGTCGATGCAGAAGAAGGATTTTTTCGCCATGATGCACTCTTTTTCAGAAACGCTGCGGACTGAAGGGCGTGAGATCGAGCGGCGGAGTCTGCCCGAGAACGAGATCGCGGATCAAGCGGCCGGTCGCCGCCGACTGGGTGAGGCCAAGATGGCCGTGGCCGAAGGCATAATAGACGTTCGGCGCGCGCGCCGCGCCGATGACCGGCAATGAATCCGGCAGTGATGGACGATAGCCCATCCACTCGCGGCCGCCGGACGGGTCGAGCCCAGGCAGGAAACGCTTCGCCTTCTCCAGCATCGCCTTGGAACGGGCGAAATTGGGTGGCCGCTCGATGCCGCCGAGCTCGACGGCGCCGCCGACGCGCAAGCCGGTTTCGAGCGGCGTGATGACGAAGCCATGCCCGGAAAAGATCAGCTGCCGCCTCACGTCGAAAGCCGACACAGGCAGCGTCGTGTTATAGCCGCGCTCGGTTTCGAGTGGGATGCGGTCGCCGAGATTTCTTGCCAGGAGATGCGACCAGGCGCCGGCGGCGATCAGGAGCTTCTTGGCCGTGCGCCTGCTGCCGTCGGCCAGGATGATCGTCGCGCCGTCTGCGCTGGCCTCGATGCGCTCGACCCGCGCATGCTCGAAACGGGCGCCGAGCTTTTCCGCATAGGCCCAGATCGCCTTGCCGAGCAGCTTCGGATCGGCGACCGTCTTCCAGCCCGGCACGAAGGTGGCCTTGACGAAGCGCGGCGAAAGCCCCGGCTGGAGCGCGGCCATCTCTTCGTCCTCGACATGGCGGAAGCCAATGCCGAAACGCTGGCGTTCCGCCCAGCCGGGCAGCGAGGCGCGGAACTCCGCCTCGTTCTCATAGAACTCCAGCGAACCATCCTCGCGCAGCATCGGCCGCGTGCCGGAGCGGTCGAGCAGCGCCATCCATTCGGCCTCGGCCAAGCTCATCATGCCGGCCTGCGTGGCAAGGCTCGCTTCGTAGTGCTTGGGCGCGCCGGCCCGCCAGAAGCGGATCAGCCAGGGCAGGAGTTTCGGCAGATAGGCCGGCGGAATGGTCAAAGGCCCGAGCGGGTCGGCGAGCCATTTCGGCAATTGCCGGATCATCCCCTTATGCGCCAGCGGCAGCACGTCGGAGAAGGCGAAGGCGGCGGCATTGCCGGAGCTCGTCTCCTCGCATATGCCGGTGCGGTCGAAGACGGTGACGCTGCGCCCCGCTTCCGAGAGCAGGGTGGCAGCGCAGATGCCGATGATGCCGCCGCCGATGATGGCGATGTCTTCCGCTTCTCCCCGCGCACGGGGAGAAGGTGCCCCAGTGGCGGAGCGCCGCTCCTGTTCCAGGGATTTGGAATTTGCTTGCACGTCAGGGCTGTCCCTTATTCGGCCGCCACCAGCTTGTTTGTCGATCGAGGAGACGTCTGCAGCGGCGGCAGCTTCGGCCGCACCGCCAGCGCATCCCGGACGATCTTTTCGACCGCCTTGCGGCGTTCACCCGACAGCGGCTGGCGCGGCATGCGCACTCGATCATTGGTACCGATCGCCAGCACTTCGGCAAGCTTGATGTTTTGGACCAGATAGGTCGAGACATCGAGGTCGAGCAAGGGCCGGAACCAGCGATAGATCGCCAGCGCCTCGTCGCGGCGGCCCTGCCGCATCAGCTGGTAGATCGCGACCGTCTCGCGCGGGAAGGCGGTGACAAGGCCGGCGACCCAGCCGATTGCGCCGACCGACAGCGCCTCGAAGGCGAGGTTGTCGACGCCGGTGAAGAGGTCGTAGCGGTCGCCGAACCGATTGATGATCTCGGTCGAGCGGCGGATGTCGTCGGAGGATTCCTTGATGGCGACGAAGCGTCTGTCCGACGCCAGCTCCTCCATCAGGTCGACGGTGACATCGACGCGGTAGGCGAGCCGGTTGGAATAGATCATCACCGGCAGGTCGCCGGCTTCCGCGACGGCGCGCAGGGCGGCGACCGTCTCTTGCGGGTTGGTGTGGTAGATCGGGCTCGGCACCACCATCAGCCCATCGGCGCCTTCCTTGGCGGCGCGTTTGGCGATAACAGCCGCCTCGCGGGTGCCGGGCTCGTTGACGGTCAAGAGCACCGGCTTCTTGCCGGCGATTTTCTGCGCCGTCTTCAGCACCTCGATCTTCTCGTCAGGCGACAGCATCGGCCCCTCGCCAAGCGAGCCGCAGACGATGATGCCGTCGCAACCGGCCTCCATCTGCAGGGAATAGCAGCGCTCCATCTCGGCATGATCCAGGCGGTCGTCGGCGGTGAATTTGGTCGTGACGGCGGGGAAAACTCCGGTCCACATAGCTGTCTCTCCAATTGATATATCAGGCGTATATCTATTAAGAGCTAGCTCGTCAATGCTGAATCCGTTATGATATATGAAAAATATATCAGGAGCCGACCTTTGATCTCGCCGTTGATATCCGCTGAATCGAACGCGGCCTTCGAACCGGCGGCGACCAAGGCCTATCGCGCGCTGGAGCACATGATCGTCACGCTCGAGCTGGCACCGTCGAGCTTCGTCACCGAAGGCGCGCTGATCGAGCGGCTGGGCCTCGGACGCACCCCGGTGCGCGAGGCGATCCAGCGGCTGGCCTGGGAAGGGCTTCTCGACATCAGACCCCGCGCGGGCATCGCGGTCGCGCCGCTTCACGCCGGCGACTGGTTGCGGGTGCTGGATGCGCGGCGCGGCATCGAGGTCGTGCTCGCCCGTTCGGCCGCCCGCTTCGTCACCCGCGAGGCCGCTGACCTGTTCCACGAGGCGGCCCTGGCCATGCAGAAGGCGGTGATCTCGACCAACGTGCTTGCCTTCATCCAGGCCGACAAGGCGCTCGACGAGGCGTTGGCCATCGCCGCCGACAACCCCTTCGCGGCGCGCGTCGCCGCCCCCTTGCAGACCCACAGCCGCCGCTTCTGGTACCGCTACAAGGCCGACACCGGCCTCGCCGAATCGGCCGAGCACCACGTCGCTTTGATCCGCTCCATCCTCGACGGCGACGAAGAAGCCGCCGCCAAGGACGCCAAGAAGCTGATAGCGCTGCTGCGCGGTCATGCCGAGGTGGCCGCCACGCGCTGAGCAGGATCGGCGCCTGCTCGAGGCGTTCAGCCGCCCGGCTGCCCGACCGCGCTGGCCAGCGTGTCTTCCCACCCCTCGCCGGCGGCCAGGATGCAGCTCTGGCCTTTGACGTCGGTCATCAGGATGGTCCAGGTTCCGCCGGCCGAGACGAACACCTCGAAGATGGCGACTTGTCCGGCCACGCCATAGCCCAGCCGCTTCTCCTCGAATGCCTCCGCCAACCTCGCGACCAGATAGTCATGGCCGCCGCAGATGACTTGCGCCCGCGCCGGAACTGCCGAAAGCGCCATCATGGCGCCAACGGCCGCAAGCTTGACCCATTGAAACGAAAATTCGCGTGCCATGGGGCACCTCCTTTGCCTTCGCATTCCGGCAAGGGAGGCACATTCGGCCGCCTCAGTGTGCCGGAAGGCTCCAGGCCGGATTGGACGTCTTCATCGCGTCACTCCTTCTGGCTTCCGGTCTGTCGTCGGGAGATCATGACTCCCTGGATTCGATATGGTGAAGCTCTGCTCCATAAACAAGCGGCGCCATGGGAAGCGCCTTCCTTGGCGGAACTTGGCGCTCGACCGCAGGAGCCGTTGTGGTGCTCACCCGGCTCCCTGGCGTTTTCAGGCGCCCGGCATCGCCGCGGTGATCGTCGGGCTATCCCAGCCCTCGCCGACGGAAAGCACACAGCTCTGGCCCTTGGTGTCGGAGGCGAGCACCGTCCAGCTTCCCTGGTCGGAGACGAAGATCTCGAGCACGACGTTCGGATTGATCAGTCCGCGCCCGGCCTCGGTTTCGTGGAACTTGTCGCCAAGCGCCTTGATGATGTCGGCGCGTGGCGCACATTGAGCCGCCGCGCTCGCCGGCGCGGCTCCAACGGTGATCGCGGCCGCCGCCAATATTGCCGCCACAAAAAATCCTGTCATCTGACACCTCCTCGCGCCAGACGAGAACCCCGGCTTGAACCGGCGCTGCTTGGTTGCCTGCCCGCATGGCAGGAATATAGCCTAAGGCAGATGGTGGTCTGTTGGTTCCATCACACGGCGATGGAATTATCAGAAGGTGCAGATGCTTTCCCGACGTGCTTTCCAGAGACCATGCACCTTGAGTTGTGCTGCTGACGCCACGAACCTGCAAACAGCAAGATTTAAAGGGCGGCTGACCCGCGTGACGCCATAAAAAGGAAAGCGCGGCTTGCGCCGCGCTCCTCAATGTTGATTTGGAAAATCGTCCGGGGTCAGTTCATCGTCGGGATGACGAACTCGGCGCCGTCCTTGATGCCTCGCCGCGCGCCCGCAGCCACGAAGTGGCGAGGACGCGCAAACGAGGAAACCGTCGGGCTAGTTCATCGTCGGGATGACGAATTCCGCGCCATCCTTGATGCCCGACGGCCAGCGCGAGGTGACCGTCTTGGTCTTGGTGTAGAAGCGGAACGCGTCCGGGCCGTGCTGGTTGAGGTCGCCGAAGGACGACGCCTTCCAGCCGCCGAAGGTGTAATAGGCGATCGGAACCGGGATCGGCACGTTGATGCCGACCATGCCGACCTGGACTCTGGAGGCGAAATCGCGCGCGGCGTCGCCGTCGCGGGTGAAGATGGCGACGCCATTGCCCATCTCGTGGTCGTTGGCGAGCTTGATGGCGTCCTCGTAGCGCGGCGCGCGCACAACCGAGAGCACCGGCCCGAAGATCTCTTCCTTGTAGATGCGCATGTCGGCGGTCACGTTGTCGAACAGGCAGCCGCCCATATAGTAGCCGTTCTCATAGCCCTGCATCTTGAAGCCGCGGCCGTCGACGACAAGCTTGGCGCCTTCCTTGACGCCGATATCGACATAGCCCTTCACGCGCTCCAGCGCCTGTGCGGTCACCAGCGGGCCGAAATCAGCGGAAGAATCGGTCGAGGGGCCGACCTTCAGGCTTTCGACGCGCGGCACCAGCTTTTCCATCAGCCGGTTGGCGGTGTCGTTGCCGACCGGGACGGCCACCGAGATCGCCATGCAGCGTTCGCCGGCCGAGCCGTAGCCGGCGCCGATGAGCGCATCGACCGTCTGGTCCATGTCGGCGTCGGGCATGATGATCATGTGGTTCTTGGCGCCGCCGAAGCACTGCACGCGCTTGCCCGATGCCGTGCCGCGCGAATAGATATAGTGGGCAATCGGCGTCGAGCCGACGAAGCCGATCGCCTTGATGTCCGGATCGTCGAGGATGGCGTCGACCACTTCCTTGTCGCCATTGACGACGTTGAGGATACCGGCAGGCAGGCCGGCCTCGATGAAGAGTTCGGCGATGCGGATCGGCACGCCCGGATCGCGCTCGGACGGCTTCAGGATGAAGGCGTTGCCGCAGGCGATGGCCGGCGCGATCTTCCACAGCGGGATCATCGCCGGGAAGTTGAACGGGGTGATGCCGGCGACGACGCCGAGTGGCTGGCGCATCGAATAGACGTCGATGCCGGGGCCGGCGCCATCGGTGAACTCGCCCTTCATCATGTGCGGCGCGCCAATGCAGACCTCGACCACTTCGAGGCCGCGCTGGATGTCGCCGCGCGCATCGGCGATGGTCTTGCCGTGCTCGCGCGCCAGGATGTCGGCCAGCTCGTCATAGTCGCGCTGGACCAGCTCGAGGAACTTCATCAGCACGCGCACGCGCCGCTGGGGGTTGGTGGCCGCCCATTTCGGCTGCGCCGCCTTGGCGTTCTCGACCGCGGCGCGCAGCTCCGCCTGCGAGGCTAAAGCCACCGTGCCGCGCACGGAGCCGTCCATCGGCTGCATCACATCCTGCTTGCGCCCGCTGGTGCCGGCGACACGCTTGCCGCCGATGAAATGACCGTATTCGATCATGCCTTCTCTCCCTTGTTTGGTGATGGTGCATTGTCCGCCTTTGCCTCGGCGATGGCAACGCGAGCCAAAACGCAACCGTTGTGCGGAAAATAGACAACGATCCCGAGCTGTGCATTAATTGCCGCAAATGACGGATTGCCGAAAAGGCCGAAGCTTGCGTTCCTTCACACCCCCCTCTGGCGTGCCGGCCATCTCCCCCGCAAGGGGGGAGATCAGACGCCACGAGGGCTTTCGCCAATCACCAACCATTGAAAAGAAGCGCCATCAAAGAAGCTGCCAATCTCCCCCCTTGCGGGGGAGATGTCCGGCAGGACAGAGGGGGGTGGGCAGGAACGCGGCGCTGCCGGTTAAAACGGATCACTCCCATGAACTGGGATGACGTCCGCATCTTCCTCGCCGTGGCGCGCGCCGGGCAGATCCTCGGTGCGGCCAAGCGCCTGGAGCTCAACCACGCTACCGTCTCGCGCCGCATCGCCGCGCTCGAGGAGGCGCTCCGCACAAAGCTCTTCCGCCGCCTGACCACCGGCAGCGAACTGACGCCTGCCGGCGAGCGCTTTCTCGACATAGCCGAGCGCATGGAAGGCGACATGATCGCCGCGCGCTCGGCCATTGCCGGCGAGGGCGACGACGTTTCGGGCACAGTGCGCATCGGCGCGCCTGACGGCTTTGGCGTCGCCTTCCTGGCAAAGCGGCTGGGCGAGCTGACTGCGCTGCACCGCGAGCTCACCATTCAGCTGGTGCCGGTGCCGCGCTCCTTCTCGCTGTCCAGGCGCGAAGCCGATATCGCGATCACCGTCGAGCGGCCGACCGAAGGCCGGCTGGTGGCGGGCAAGCTGGTCGATTACACGCTCGGCCTCTTCGCCTCCCGCACCTATGCCGAAGCCAACGGCCTGCCGAAAGTGCCGGCCGAGCTCGGCCGGCACACGCTGATCGGCTATGTGCCGGACCTCATCGTCAGCCCCTCGCTCGACTATGCTGCCGAGTTCAGCCCCGAATGGCGCACCAGCTTCGCCATCTCCTCGGCGCTCGGCCAGGCCGAAGCGGTGCGCTCCGGCGCGGGCATCGGCATCCTGCACACCTTCGTCGCCCGTTCGATGCCGGAGCTGGTGCCGGTCGACATCGTCGCGCCCATCCGCCGCGCCTACTGGCTGGTCTATCATGAATCGGTGCGGCCGCTGCGCCGCGTCCAGCTCGTCGCCAACTTCATCACCAAGGCGGTGGAACGCGAGCGCGGTCTTTTTGTCTAATCCGCTTGTCTAATCCGCGTCGGGCACGAACGAGCTCACGATCTTGTTGGCCTCATCCGCAAGCGGCGCCCATTTGCGCGCCGCCGCAAAGAGAAAAAGACGCATCCAAAGTCCCCTCGCTGCGGCGATCCTATCACAGGCAGTTGGTCGTTGCCGCCTTGCCTGCGCCACAAATTCGGCGACTGTGGCACCAGCGCGCTTCGCCATGCCATGATGGAGCGCTGGAGCAATTCCAGGAAAAGCATGAGCGGTTAGGCTCGGCGCCTTCGCCGTAGCCTTCCGTCTGGAATTGCGTCAAACAAAGAGATAGAGCGGTTCGCCTTTCCGTGAAACGGTGAAACGCTCTGGGGGACAATCTTCGGAACGCCGGCGGAGAAATGCGAGCCGTTCTTGCCATTCTGCCGCTGCTTTTCCTGTCGGGCTGCGCCAATCCCTGGACGAAGGTTCCGGAAGCAGAACTGCCGAAGCCGATCCGCTATGCCATGTCGCGCCCCTCGCCTTTCGTCATCGGCAATTATTGCGGCCCTGGCACGCGCACCGGCGATCTGTCGGCCAAGCCGGTCGACCGTCTCGATGCCGCCTGCCGGGTCCACGACGCCTGCTACATTGCCCGGCACAATCATTGCGACTGCGACGGCGCGCTCGTCGCTTCCGCCAGGAAGATACGCGACGACAGGACGGCGCCGCGCAAGATGCGCAGCGAAGCCGGGCTGCTGATCGCCACTTTCGCCTTTCCCGTCTGCAGGATCTTTCCACAAGGCTTCCTGCCGCCACGTGATCCTGCCGAGCTCAAGGCCATGAACGGGGCGGCCGGATGAGCCTCAGGTCGACTGTCGCCAAGGCATTGCTTGGGTTGGCGCTGGCAGCATTTGCCGGTTGCGCCGGCATGCCTGGACATTCGGCCTGCGCCGTCTTTCCGGGCGACGACGCCTGCGGCCGCCTGCCTGTCTCCGCGGACAGCGGCGGCGAGGAGATAGCCGAGGCGCATTATTTCGCGAACGACGGCAACAGCGCCTACGAGAAACAGTTCCAGGCACTGCTCGCGCAAAGCCGCCTCGATGCGCTCGACCGCGCCAACGGCACAGGCCGCTTCGGCCGCGACTGGCGCGATGTCCAGAACAGCGGCTTCCATGCGACCTATCCAGCGCTGCAGCGGTTGGCCAAAGCGCTCGACGACACTGAACTCACGCCGGCACAAGGCAGGCCGGGCGAGGGCAGGTTCGCCGGCCGCTGGCGCGTGTCGCGGCAGACGCTCTATCTCGACGCCGCCGCGCGGCCCTTGGCGCCCAAGACCTTCAGCTTCTCGGGCCTCGAGGCGCGTTCGGTCGAGATCGTGCTGCGCCAGGCAGGTCAGCAGCCTATCGAAGTCGGCGGCACCTGCAACGGCTCGCTCGCGATCCGCGCATCGGGCCGATCCATCACGGTAGCCAAGGCCGCGCCACTCCATCTCAGCCTGCCGGCCGACGAGACCTCGGTCAGCCTGTTTCCGGACCAGGCGGTGACCCGCTGCGATCTTCGCGTCACCTCGACCCTGGCACCGGCCGGCGCGCCGCTGATCCTGCTGCGGGAGGAGAGCGCCGATCCCTGGATCGCGAGGCTCGACAGCCGCTACGACCGATGTCCGGTGCCCGATCCGGCGGGTATGGAGGAGCTCGACCGCGCCTTCTATGCCGGCCGCTGGCTTTCGCAGACCTGTGCGCTGCCATTGGGGTCGCCGACCCTGCTGCGCAAATCGCGCGACGGCTTCAATGCCAAGGTCGAAGCCCTGCTCGGCAGGACGCTGCCGGACAGGGCCTTCGACAGGGCGGACCCCGAGCTGCCGCTCGATTTCTCCAACGCGCCGAAGCTCAGGCTGATCTATCTGTCGTCGCTGGAGTTCAAGGCAGACTTCTCCGGCCGTATCATGGAGCGGCTGATCCGCCATCACGCGGCACTTGGCACCAAGGTGCGCATCCTGGTCACCGACGTGCTGGAGCGGGAGAAGGACGACGCCCTGCTGCACCGGCTGGTAGCCGAATTCCCCAATGTCGAGTTGCAGGAATATCGCTGGCAAGCCGATCGCGGCGCGCCTTTCGACGAGCAGTTCTCCCAACTGCACAAGACCCACCACATCAAGATGCTGGCGACGCTGGCCGAGCAGCCCGGACGCTCGCGCCTCATCATCGGCGGCCGTAACATCCATGACGGTTTTCTGTTCCACAAACCGGTCGACCTGACCCGCTATCCGAAGCTGGAACAATACGGCAGGACCGACGGCTTTTCGCTGAACTATTATTCCAACTGGAGCGACTTCGACATCGAGATCGCCGACCCGGCGACCGTCGAGACGCTGGCAGCGCATCTGTCGACCGTCTGGCTGCGCGATGCCGACACCAATTTGTCGCGGCCGTTCTCCGTTCCGGTCCGTTCCGGCGCGGCACCGCGCGGCGTCGCCCGGCATTTCATTTCCGTACCTTATGAGGACGGGCACGCGCTGGAGGCCTATTTCGTCGAACTGATCGACACCGCCGAGCATCGCATCGAGATCGTTAATCCCTACCTCAACCTGACGCCCGATATCGCCCGGGCTTTCGACCGGGCGCTGGCCAGGGGCGTCAAGATCGATGTGGTCGGCCGCATCGATCTCAAGGGCGATATTGGCGGCCGGTTCCTCACCGCGCTCAACAAGCTGTTCGTCGAGAAATATGGCGACCGCATCAACATCCGCGAGTTCAAGGCGCCGGATGTCGTCTTGCATTCCAAGATCATGATGATCGACGAGAGGCTGGTCGCAATCTCCTCGGTCAATCTCAACAACCGCAGCTTCTTCCATGACTCGGAGAACGGCATGGTCGTGCTCGATCCGGCCTTCTACCGCCGCATGAAGCCGGTCTACGACGATTACCTCGCCCATTCGCGCCCGGTCGCCAGCAATGTCACGATCGGCTGGGCCTACCGGCTGCTGTTCAGCGACAGCTGGGTCAGGGAGGCGTTCTGATCGCCAACCGCTGATATGAATTAAGGTGTGTTGAGATTCAGGTCAGGCCGAGTCGAAAATGACGATCTCGAGAACTGGCCTACACCGGCCGTAGCCTTCATAGAGCGGAGACCCTGATGAGGGCTTCGGCCGGCGTAGGCCGGAGCGGAGCGTACTTGAAGTACGTGAGCACCGGCAGCGCAGGAGATCGGCATTTGCAGGCCGGCCTCACCTGAATATCAGCGCACCTTAAATGGGTTTCAGATACCGTTCCGGGCTCAGGTCGCGCGCGTTGATCTCCGGCACCCGGTTGGACATGATGTCGGCCAGCACCTTGGCCGAACCGCAGGCCATGGTCCAGCCGAGCGTGCCGTGGCCGGTATTGAGGTAGAGATTGGCAACCTCGCTCAGTCCGACCAAGGGCGGTCCGTCCGGCGTCATCGGCCGCAAGCCGCACCAGAAGCTCGCCGCCTTGAGGTCGCCGCCGCCGGGGAAGAGGTCGCCGACCGAATGCTCCAGCGTGCGGCGGCGCGATTCATGCAGGCGAAGATCATAACCCGATATCTCCGCTGTGCCGCCGACGCGGATGCGGTCGCCGAGCCTGGTGACCGCCACCTTGTAGGTCTCGTCCATGACCGTCGACACAGGCGCGGCGTCGGCATTGGTGATCGGCACGGTGATCGAATAGCCCTTTACCGGATAGACCGGAATCGGCCGCCCCAGCGAGCGCATGAATTGCGCGGAATAGCTGCCCATCGCCATCACGAAGGCGTCCGCCGTTCTCCATCCGCCGTCCGAAAGCACATTGGTGAGGCGGTTGCGGTTCCTGACGATGCGCCGGATGGTCGAGCCGTATTCGAAGGTCACGCCGCGCGCCACGCAGAGCTCGGCTAGCTTGTCGGTGAACATCTTGCAGTCGCCGGTCTCGTCGCCCGGAAGCCTGAGGCCGCCGACGAATTTCTCACGCACCGCCGCAAGCGCCGGCTCGGCGGCGACACAGCCGTCGCGGCCGAGGATCTCGTAGGGCACGCCATATTTCTTCAGCACCTCGACGTCGCCGCCGGTGCCGTCGAGCTGCTTCTGCTTGCGGAAGAGCTGCAGCGTGCCTTTGGTCCGTTCGTCGTAAGTGATGCCGGTCGCCTCGCGCAGCGCCTTCAGTGTGTCGCGGCTGTATTCGGCAAGCGGCACCATGCGCGACTTGTTGAGCGCGTAGCGCTCGGCCGTGCAGTTGCGCAGCATCTTGAGGAGCCAGCTCCACATATTCGGGTCGAAGGCCGGCCGCACCACCAGCGGGCCATATTTCATCAACAGCCATTTGACGGCTTTGATCGGGATGCCCGGACCGGCCCAGGGCGAGGCATAGCCCGGCGACACTTCGCCCGCATTGGCGAAGCTGGTTTCGAGCGCCGGCCCCGGCTGGCGATCATAGACGGTCACTTCGTGACCGGCCTCGGCGAGGAAGTAGGCGGTGGTGACCCCGATCACGCCGCCGCCCAGCACGATGACTTTCATTCTATGCTCCCTCAAAGGCCGATCATGCCGCCGAAGGGCCCGGATCGTCCCCGCCTGTCTGCCGGATTCTGCCGCGCCCGCCAAGGGGCCAGTCAGCGGCAGGCACGCTGTGGACCAGCTTGAGACCATGGCGAGGTCGTTCGGCGGCGCGCTCCTGCGCCTCCCGCCGCGCGGCCTCCGGCTGATAGGCCACATCCTCGAGAAGCACCTCTTCGGCGGGACCGTCGGGCCGGTCGGCTAGCGCCGATTGGCCCGCCTTCATGCCAAGCAGGCAGAGGCCGAGCCACGTGGCGACCGGCAGGCCGGAGCCGACGGGAGCGGATGCTTCGGCCTGCACCAGCGTGCGCGTTTGCGATGAACCGCCGCCGACCCGGAAAATCAGCCGGCTGTTGAGCGTGGCAAAGTCGGGCTCGACAGCCCCTGTCGCAATGACACGGCTGTCGGCGAGCTTGCGCTCGAGCATCGGCGCGACCGGATCGGCGAACGCGCGACGGCGCATCAGCATCGCCTCAATCACCGCGAAGTCCTTGGCCGTCAGGCGGTAGAGGGTCCTGGTCATGGCGCCCTCCGCGCTTGTTCGACGGCGTGGATCGTTGCCGAGAGAACCCGGCTGTCGCGGCTGCGCCAGGAAACCGTGCATCCCGCCTGCGCGCCGATCAGCGCGGTTCCAAGCGGCGTCAGCACCGATATGCGTCTTTCGGCAATGTCGGCCTCCGCTGGATAGACCAGCGTCACCGTCTGAAGGCTTCCTTCCGGGTCCTGAAGCGTCAGGGTCGAGCCCATCCGCACCACGTCGGCGGGCATTACCGCCTCGGCGGCGACCCTGGCGCGATCCATCTCGGCAAGCAGGTCCTCGGCCATTTCGGGCGTCCGCTCGAGAAAGGCCCTGGCGAGACTGCTCAGCCGGTCGTGATCCGCCGTGCTGACAAGGATGGTGTTTCGCGAACGCGATTGCGTTGCTGCATGCATGGCATACCTCATGTGCTGGCGCATCGGTTTCCGAATGCGCGCAAGCCGCCACGTCCAAGGCGGCGAACAAAACCGGACCGCAAAGGGCCTCAGCTCGACGACAATGTCTGGAATTAAACGCCCCGGTTCACGCGTCCGCCGGCATTGGCGGCCACGCCGGGGCTACGCTCCCGCGATGGGGCAAACCCTGAAGCAGGTTTTGGTATAAGCGAGGCTGCTCATGCCCCGACCCTTGCCGAGAAGCCCCGGCTTGTCAAGCAAAGGCGCCTGCCTCAACCCCCGATGTAGCGGCGGTGAAAGCGCGCACCCAGGCTGGTCAATATCTCGTAGCCGATCGTGCCGGCATGGCCGGCCACGTCATCGACGCTTTGTGATGGACCGATGAGCTCGACGAGGTCGCCCTCACCAAGCCCGCCGGCGGGAAGCGCCGAGACGTCGAGAATGATCGAGTCCATCGATACGCGCCCGACGAAGGGCAGCCGCACGCCCTCGAACCAGGCGGCTGAGGCGGCGCGCCGGGGCCAGCCATCGCCATAGCCCAGCGAAATAGTTGCCAGCCTGAGCGGTCCGTCCGCATGATGGCTGTGGCCATACCCGATGCCGGCGCCGGCGCCGACCTCCCGCGTCTGCGCCACCTTGGCGTGCAGCCGTATGACCGGCAGCATCGGGTTGGGTGCATTGGGCGTCGGGTTGACGCCGTAGAGCGCTGCTCCCGGCCGAGCCAGGTCGTAATGATAGGCCGGTCCGAGAAAGATGCCGGACGAGTTGGCTAGGGAGGCTGGCGCCGCTGGCAGCATCTTACGCAGCCGTTCGAATTCGCGCCGCTGCCTCTCGTTCGCCGCCTGTTGCGGCTCGTCGGCGCGGGCGAGATGGCTCATCACATATCGGATGTCGATGCCATGGAATGCGCCCGCCTCCCCCGCGACCGCCTCGACTTCCGCCGGCGCCATGCCGAGCCTGGCCATGCCGCTGTCGACCTGGATGGCGGCAGGCAGGCTTTCGCCCATGCCCCTCACGGTCTCACGCCAGGCCTTCAGTTGCATGGCGCTGTTGATGACCGGGCAAAGCCCGGCCGCCACGGCCTCCGGTTCCGAGCCGGGCGGCAGCCCGTTCAGCACGAAAATGTCCGGCCCCGGCCCCATCGACTTGCGCAACGCGATGCCCTCGCCGAGCAGCGCGACGAAGAAGATGTCGCAGCCCTCTTTCGCCAGCGCCGTCGCCGCTTGGGCGGCGCCAAGCCCATAGCCGTCGGCCTTGAGCACGCCGGCACAGCGGACGCCGCTCAGCCGCGCCTTCAGCCGGCGGTAGTTCTCGCGGATGGCCCCGAGGTCGATCGTCAGGATCGCGCCGGCGGCCGCCTCGCTGACCGCAGAACCAATGTTTGCATCATGTGCCGGAAAACCGCGTCCGGTGTCGTCGTTCATGGCGACCCCCGCTTATTGCATCGGGAATCAATACGGCCATCAAGCCGGCGCGACAACCGGGCGGATGGGGTCAGTCAGGGAGCCAGGTGTTGGAAGGCGGCCACCACCTGCTCATAGACCATGCGCTTGAACGGCACGATCAGGTCGGGAAGCTCCCGCATCGGCCGCCACGCCCATTCGTCGAATTCGGCCGTGTGGCCACCGGGCGGCGGGTTGATCGCGATCTCGCTTTCATCGCCCTCGAAACGATAGGCGAACCATTTCTGCGTCTGGCCGCGATAGCGGCCCTTGAAGGCGACGCCGACCAGATGCGGCGGCAGGTCGTAATTGATCCAGTGCGGCGCCTCGGCCAGCAACGACACGCTGCGCATGCCGGTTTCTTCGTAGAGCTCGCGCCCGGCGGCCTCGATCGGCTCTTCGCCCTTGTCGATGCCGCCCTGCGGCATCTGCCAAAGCTGCGTCGTGCCGGCGAACTCGCTGTCCGGTTCGGGGATGCGGTGCCCAACCCAGACCAGGCCGGCTTTGTTGAGGATCATCAGCCCGACGCACGGACGGTAAGGCAGCGTTTCGGGATCGATCTTCTTGACCATAAGGATTTCCAGCCGTTTTGAGAATTGACTGCGGCAAGGCGGGAGAGCGTTATCTCTTTTGCGGATCGATGGCCACCGCCGAGATCGGCACGATCTCGATGCCTCGCTTCTTCGCTTCGGCAATCCAGGACGTCACCGTGTCGACGGTGATGTCGAAAGCCGAACCGATGCCTACCGCGCTGCCCTTGGCCCGCGCCGTTGCTTCCAAGCTGTCCAGCTTCTTCAGGATTTCGCCGCGGTCCTGCACGGCATCGATCGCCATGTCGCCGGCGATGAAGGGAACGCCGTCCTTCAAGGCAAGCTCAGGCGCAACGCTGCGCGCGGAAGACCCGTCGTCGATATAGGCAAGCCCCCGCTTGCCAAGCTCGGCCATGAACGGTTCCATCGCCGCAGCGTCGGCCGAGAAACGCGCGCCCATATAGTTCATGACCCCGGTGTAGTTTGTCGTGCGCGACAGCGCCCAGTGCAGACTCTTCAGGTTCTCCCCGGGGCTGGCCGACACCGTCAGCGTGTTGCGGCCCGGATTGACGCTGGGATAATCGAACGGCTCGAGCGGCACCTGCATGACGATCTCATGCCCGCTCTGCCTTGCCGCTTGCATCCAGCGGCCGATGCTGTTGCCCTGCGGCGCGAATGCCAGCGTCACCTCGGCCGGCAGCTTGGCGATCGCGGCTTGCGTCCCGGTCTGCGAGACGGCGAGCCCGCCGATGACGATCGCCACCCGTGCCCCGCGCGCGCCGGACCATGGCCGCGCATAGACGTCGAAGGGCCGCCGACCGTCGGCGGAGCGCATCGGCAGCGGACCGGTGTCACCGGTCTCGATCAGCGCCCTGTCCGGGATATGGGCGACCTTGAGATTCTGGCCGAGCGTCGCGGGGTCGCGGATGACGATCGCGGCCTTCGGCGGGCCGTCGCCCTCCTCGGTCTGGACGTGGATGATCTGCGGGCCGCCGCTCTTCATCGGCGTGCTGGCCTGCGGCGCAGCCGAAACCGGAGCCGGCGCGGGCGCCGGCGCCGCTGCCGCCGGAGGAGCAGGCTCAGCCGTGACCTTCGGCGTCGACACGGCCACTTCTTCCGGCTTGCGGAACGGCCTTTCACGCAGCGCAATAGCGCCGGAAACACCGATCACGCCAAGCACGGCCAGCACAGCGGCGAGCGAGCCGGAGCCGATGCCACGCGAAGCCTTGCGCTGAGGCCGGAGCGTCTGTCCGAGCGGGCGTTCGATGTCCTTGCCGATCTCAGCCAAGTCGTTTCCCCGGAGCACGTCAGGGTCACTTTTTCGTGACCTCTCGCGTAAGCTTCACAATCGCTGGCGCGATACCCCACACGCGTAGCGCCCCAACCGCAGTCCCCGAATCAAACTGCCGGAACCTCGCGGCCCCGGCAGCATTGCATTGCTTCGCGCAGCCGGCCAGACCCGGACCGCATTACTGGTTCAGCACAGCCTTGTCCGGGTTCGGCGGGAACGACGGATCGGTCTTCTCGCCGCGCAGAAGCTGCTCGGCATAGATCAGTTGCAGGTCGTTCTTCGGATCAGGCGGCACATAGGCTGCCGAGCCCGAGCCGGTGGAACTCTCGTCGGCGCCCTTGATGTGGCCCTTGAGGTCGGATTCGCCACGGGTCAGGTCGCGGCCCTGGAGATCCGGCGGCAGCGGCTGATCGACTTTGATGTCGGGCGTGATGCCCTTGCCCTGGATCGACTTGCCCGACGGCGTGTAATAGAGCGCCGTCGTGAGCCGGAGCGCGCCATTCTCGCCGAGCGGAATGATGGTCTGCACCGAGCCCTTGCCGAAGGACTGCGTGCCGACCACCGTGACGCGGCGCAGGTCCTGCAGCGCGCCGGCGACGATTTCGGACGCACTCGCCGAACCGCCATTGATCAGCACGATCATCGGCTTGCCGTTGATATCGTCGACCTGCTTCGGCTTGGCGTCGAAGCGGGTGACGTCTTTCGGATCGCGGCCGCGCGTCGAGACGATCTCGCCGCGCTTGAGAAAGGCGTCCGACACGCTCACCGCCTGGTCGAGCAGGCCGCCCGGATTGAGGCGCAGGTCGAGCACATAGCCCTTCAGCTTGTCGTTCGGCACCTGCTTCTTGATGTTCTCGATGGCATTCTCGAGATCGTCATAGGTCTTCTCGGTGAAGGAGGTGATCTTCATGTAGCCGATGTCGTTCTCGACCCGGTACTTCACCGCCTTGACCTTGATGATGTCGCGCACCACCGTCAGCTCGATCGGCTTGTCGGCGCCCTGCCGCAGGATGGTGAGCTTGATCGGCGTGTTGACCGGCCCGCGCATCTTCTCGACCGCGTCGTTGAGCGTGAGGCCGCGAACCTCCTCGCCGTCGATCTTGGCGATGTAGTCGCCCGACAGCACACCCGCCTTGGCGGCCGGCGTGTCGTCGATCGGCGTGATCACTTTGACAAGGTCGTTCTCCATGGTGACCTCGATGCCGAGGCCGCCGAACTCGCCCTTGGTCTGCACGCGCATGTCCTGCGCCTGCTCGGCGTTCATATAGGAGGAGTGCGGGTCGAGCGAGGACAGCATGCCGTTGATGGCATTCTCGACGAGCGACTTGTCGTCCGGCGGCGTCACATAATTGGCGCGCACGCGCTCGAAGATGTCGCCGAAGATCGCCAGCTGCTTGTAGGTTTCCGAACCCGCAGCGTTCGCCGCCGAACCCGGTGCGCCGTAGACCAGGCTCATTGCCGATGCGCCCATCAGCGCGCCGGCAAACAGAAGCGACAGTTTCCGCATCATTTCACGTCCTTCCAGAGAATCGGTCCGCCCACCATGGGGCCGGATCGACGGGTTTTCCATCCTTGCGGAACTCTACATAGAGTTCCGGTGTCGCATTTCCATTCCGCGAGGCCGAGGTGCTTGCCACCCGAGCCTCTCCCATCGCGCCGATCGGCTCTCCTGCGAGCACCGACTGTCCGGTCGCGACGCTGATTCTGCTCATCCCCGCCAGAACGACATGATACCCGTCGCCCGCATTGAGGATCAAGAGTTGACCATAGGAGCGAAACGGCCCCGCATAAAGCACGTTTCCATCCGCCGGCGCGGTGACGATGGCTCCCGATTGTGTCGCAACCATGTCGCCTTGCATCGCCGCGCCATTGCCGTCGTCGGCGCCGAAACGCAGTTTGATCTTGCCGATGACCGGCAGCGCGATCTGGCCTTGCAATGCCGAGAACGGCGCCGATCCCGTGAGGCGGTTCGCCTCCGGCACCGGCAGCGCGGCGAGCTCGGTGGTCGAGGCCGTTGTGTCGGAGTCGGTTGATTTGCGCTCGCCCGCCTTGGCCTGGTCCTGCGCCTTGCGCGCCTTGTCGGCCTCCAGCGAGGCGATCAGGTCCTTGAGGCTGCTCGCCTTCGCCGCCAGCTGCTGCGAATGCTGCTGCTCTGCCGCCATCGCGGCCTGGGTGTCGGCCTGCAGCTTCTTCTTGGCTTCGAGCAGCATGGTGAGCCGCTTCTTCTCCGCCGTCTGGTCGGTGACGGCGGTGGCGAGCCTGGCCCGCTCGGCCTCGATCGAGGCCGTCACACGCGTCTGCTCCTTGAGATCGGCCATCAGCCGGTCGGTCTGCTGGCGCAGTTCCGGCACCACCGCGCCGAGCAGGATGGCGCTGCGCACCGACGACAGCGCATCCTCGGGCTTGACCAGGATCGCCGGCGGCGGATTGAGCCCCATGCGCTGCAGGGCCCCCAGCACTTCGGCCAGCACGTCGCGCCGCGCCATGAGCGAGGCGCGCAGCTTGTTTTGCTCGGCCTTCAGCCCTTCGAGCTTGGCGCCGATGTCCTCGATGTCCTGCCCGAGCTTCTGCTCCGTCATCGCCGACTGGATGAGGGCTGCGGTGATCGAGGCATAGTCCTTCCGCACCGAAGCGATGTCGGCGGCGAGCTTGGCCAGCCGCTCCGACGAGAGCGTGATTTCCTTGGAAACCTGCTCGTACTCGGCGCGGCTTTGATCCGGATCTGGCGCGAGGTCGAGCGCGTTCTCGGTCGCCCGAACCGGCCCGAGCGCGACCAGGGCGGCGGCAAGCGTCAAGCCGCAGCGGCTGCGCCAGGTGCGCGTAATCGAAGTCCAGCCTTCAGACATCAGGCCTCTAATCTATCCGCCGCTTCGTTAACGAACCATCAACCATGTTGGAAGCGCCGCTCAGAGCAATTCCAGGAAAAGTGCGTAGCGTAACGGTTTTCCGTCCGGAATTGCGTAAAACAGAAATACCCCGTTGCCGCGCGATTGAGGCAGAAATTCTGGCGCGGGCCGGCAATTCCCAGCTTCTTGGCCGTCGAGCCATTCACGAACGATGATACGGGTGCCCCGCCAGGATCGTCGCAATCCGGTAAAGCTGCTCGCCCAGCATGACGCGCACCAGCTGGTGCGGCCAGGTCAGCGCGCCGAAGGACAGCACCAGGTCCGCCTGCTCGCGCAAGGATTTGTCATGGCCGTCGGCGCCGCCGATGGCGACGACCAGCGCCTTGCGGCCGCCGTCGCGCAACTGGCCGATGCGGGTGGCCAGGTCTTCCGACGAAACCGACTTGCCGCGTTCGTCGAGCAGGATGAGAACGGTACCGGCCTGCAACTGCGCCTGCAGCTTCTCGGCTTCCTCGCGGCGGCGCTCGGCGGCGCTCTGTCCGCGGCTCTCGGGGACCTCGACAATGCCGGCAAACTCCAGCCCGACCGCGGGCCCGCTCTTGGCGAAGCGCTCGAAATAGCGCTCGGCGAGTTCTCTCTCGGGGCCGGTCTTCATCCGGCCCACGGCATGAACGGTGATCTTCATCCTCGCCCCGGCAAGCTTCCTAATGCGTACCGTGACGGTTCACGGCACGCGGATTAAGGCTCAGTGCAAGGTCTCTTCCTCCAGGTCCGGCGCCTGCCACATCTTTTCGAGATTGTAGAATTCGCGGACTTCGGGGCGGAAGACATGGACGATGATGTCGCCCGAATCGATGAGGACCCAGTCGGCGCTGGCCAGCCCCTCGACGCGCGCGTTGCCGAGGCCGGCATCCTTCAGCGCCTTGAGGAGATGATCGGCGACAGCCGAGACATGACGGTGCGACCGACCCGAGGCGATGACCATATAGTCGCCGAGGCTCGATTTTCCCTGGATGTCGATTGAGACGATGTTTTCGGCCTTGGAGTCTTCCAGACTGGCAAGGACTGTGTCGATGGCGAGGAACGCAGCGTCGTTTCCGCTGATCCCGGCCGGCGAAGGCATGATGTCAGCCTTCTTCCGCAGTGCTGTTCTCAGTGTGTTTCCTTTCCCAACAAGAACAACCAAATCACCCATGCAAATCAGGTGACACCACTTAGATAGGCAGAGTTGCATTGCAGTTTCAAGACGACCGCCCGAAAGTGTGATCTCCACGCAATGGTCCAGGAGGTCTTCCGCGACGCTGCAAAAGGCGGAACCGATCCCGGGCGCACGGGTTATCGGCGCACCGACCAACGGGATCCCCGCCATGCCCACCGACCCGCAAAGCGCCCTCATCACCATCCAGGCCGGGCTTGCGCAGCTGAGCACGCTGATTGTTTCCTATTCCTTCTCGGCCATCGGCGCTGTCATCCTTCTGGTCGTCGGCTATCTCGTCGCCGGGCTTGCCGAGCGCTCGATCTATGTCGGCCTCGGCCATATCCACGGCTTCGATGAGACGTTGCGGCATTTTTTCTCGCAGGTCGTGCGCTACGCCATCCTGATCCTCGTCGTCATCATGGTGCTCGGCCAGTTCGGCGTGCAGACGGCCTCAATCATCGCCGCCATCGGCGCTGCCGGCCTGGCCATCGGGCTGGCGCTGCAGGGCACGCTGCAGAACATCGCCGCCGGCATCATGCTTCTGGCGCTGAGACCCTTTCGCATCGGCGAAAATGTCGAGGTCGGCTCGATTGCCGGTAAGGTGGAGGAGATCGGCCTGTTCGCCACCAAGCTGCGCACCGTCGAAGGCGTCTACATACTGGCGCCCAACTCCACGCTGTGGAACCAGCCGGTACGCAATTTCACCCGCAACGGCGTGCGGCGCGCCGACATCACCTTGAGCATCGGCTCGTGGAACGATATCGACCGTGCGCAAAAGACGCTGCTTGCCATCGCCGGCGCCGAAAAGCGCATCCGCCGCGAACCGGCGCCGATCGCCTTCGTGGCCGGTCTCGGCGACGCGACGGTTTCGCTAACCTTGCGCTACTGGACATCGGCCGCCGACTACTTCTCGACCCAGATCGACATGACCAAGCGCGCCAAGCAGGCTTTCGACAGCGAAGGCATCTCGATCCCGCTGCCGCCGCCGGAGGTGCCGGCGCCGGAAGCACGCAAGCAGTAGCCCGATCGGTGCTTCCCGGATCAGTGCTTGGCTGCCGTCTCGTCCGGCGCGAAGGCAAGCTCCACCGGCAAGGGCGTCTGCGCCGACATCGGCGCGAAAGTGCCGCTTGTGGGCGCGGGCGTCGGCCGACCCGCCACCACGCGCCACAGCACGAACAGGCAGAAGGCCGATGCGATGACAATGCCGACATAGATGAAGGTCGCGGTGCCGAAAACGGCGGAAAGCGCGGTGACGAGACCCGGCACGATGAAGCCCGCAAGCGACCAGGCAAACAGCATCGAGCTCGACAGCGCCAGAAGCTCGTCCTTGGCAGCACGGTCGGCGGCATGCGCGCTGGAGAGCGCATAGATCGATTCCGCCGCCCCGTCCCAAAGGAGATAAATCACCACCAGCACCGTCAGCGCGCCGCCGTCGAAGACGATGGCAAGCACGCTGGCGACCGTCGCGAGCGCCGCCGCGCCGGCCAGCACGTAGCGCCTGTCGGTACGGTCGGAAATCCAGCCGAGAGGGATCTGCAGGATCAGCGTGCCGACCGGCATTGCCGACAACAGCAGCGCCACATCGGCCTGGCTGTAGCCCTTCGCGGTGGCATGGATCGGCGCGAAGCCGGAAACGATCATCGACAGGCCGCCGACGGCGAGCATGCCGGCGACGCCGACCGGCGAGATGCGCCAGGCGCGACGCAGCGCCACCGATGCGGCCTGCGGGGCCGGCGGCTGGGCGAGCCGCGTCATGCCGACCGGCAGGATGGAAAGCGCGGTGAAGGTGATGCCGATCAGCGCCGCCGCGGCCGTATGGATGTCGACCGCGGCGAGCGTCGCGTAGCCGACGCCCAGCCCGGCGATATAGGCGACGTAGAACACCGCCATGACCCGGCCGCGGATCGAATTGGGCAAGGCGTCGTTCAGCCAGCTCTGCGCGACGATGAACAGCCCGCAAATGGCGAAGCCGTAGAGTGCCCGCGCGGCGATCCACAGCAGCGGGATCGGCCCGGCGCCGATCGCCGCGTTGGAAAGAGCGATCAGCGCCGACAGCACCATGAAGGCGCGGGCGTGGCCGACGCGCCTGACCAGCGGCCCCGTCAGGATGCAGCCGGCCAGGCCGCCGGCCGAAAGCCCGGTGACGATCAGCCCGGCCCAGGTCGGGTCGAACCCGTCGGCGCCGAGACGCACCGGGATATAGGCGAACATCAGCCCATTGCCGATCGCGATCAGCGCCATCGACACGATGACACTGGCAATGGCGATCAGCGGCGCCGATTGCACGGTACGGCTAGGATCGGTCGCGGTGGGGTTCTGCTTCAGCATGCTTGTGCAGCTTGGCTGATCGGTGTGGGAAAAGCCGCCGTAAAAGCGACATGGCCGGACTTCCCTTCCCCCTTGCGGGAGAAGGAGGGCGCCTACCCCTCCGCCGCCTTGCGGATCGCGGTGGAGGAGAGCGACGAACGCGGACCGTGGATGAAGGTCCAGGCCGGCGCCTGCATGCGGGCAAGCAGCGGCGCGTCGCCCTCGTCGATGCGGGCATAGTCGAAGGTCTTGGCGACCACCGACGACAGGAAGGAGAGCGTGGCGCCCGGGCGATCGATGACCGCGATCGGGAAGGTCAGCACGATCTCGCGCCAGCGCTGCCAGCGGTGGAAGTCGCGCAAACTATCCGCGCCCATGATCCAGACGAAATCGACCCCCGGATTGCGCGCCTTGACCAGAGCGAGCGTGTCGGCGGTGTAGCGCACATGCTGCGCCGCCTCGAAGGCGGTGACCTTGATCTTCGGATTCCTGGCGATCTTTTCGGACAGCTCGATACGCTCGGCGAGCGGCGCCAGTTCCCGCGCGTTTTTCAGCGGATTGCCGGGCGTCACCATCCACCACAGCTGGTCGAGCGCGAGCCTTCTCAGCGCGATCTCGGCAACCAGCGCATGGCCGGCATGCGGTGGATTGAACGAGCCGCCGAACAGCCCGACGGTCAGGCCCCTGGCGGCGTGCGGCATGCGGAGGTAGCGGGCGGATACCTGCTGTTCAGGTTGGGAGAGCATGGTGCTAGGCGCCCCCCTCTGCCCTGCCGGGCATCTCCCCCTCAAGGGGGGAGATCAGATGTTGCCTATGCTTTCGCCAATCGCCAACGTTGCAAGCAGAGCGCCATCGACGAAACAGCCAATCTCCCCCCTTGAGGGGGAGATGGCCGGCAGGCCAGAGGGGGGGGCCTTGGCGCAAAGGCTCACACTCTAGCGGCAAGCGTCAAGGCCTCACCTGTCCCGATCCGCGCACGCGGTATTTGAACGAGGTGAGCTGCTCGACGCCAACCGGCCCGCGCGCATGCATCTTGCCGGTGGCGATGCCGATCTCGGCGCCCATGCCGAACTCGCCGCCATCGGCGAACTGTGTCGAGGCATTGTGCAGCAGGATCGCCGAGTCGATCTCGTTGAAGAATTTTTCGACCGCTTGCGCGTCCTCGGCGATGATCGCCTCGGTGTGGTGCGACGAGAAGGTCTCGATATGCTCGATCGCGCCGGCGACGCCGTCGACCAGCTTCACCGCAATGATGGCGTCGAGATATTCCGTCACCCAGTCGGCATCGGTCGCCGGGCTGGCGTCGGCGAAGGCTTCCATCACCTCGGCATCGGCATGGATCTCGCAGCCGGCGGCGCGCAGCGTTTCCAGGATCGGCACCAGATGCGTGGCGGCCACCGCGCGGTCGACCAGCAAGGTCTCGGCCGCGCCGCACACGCCTGTGCGCCGCATCTTGGCGTTGACGGCGATATTGACCGCCATGTCGAGCTTGGCTGAGCGGTCGACATAGAGATGGCAGATGCCTTCCAGATGCGCGAAGACCGGCACGCGCGCCTCGGTCTGCACGCGCCCGACCAGGCTTTTGCCGCCGCGCGGGATGATGACGTCGAGATTGCCGCCGAGACCTTTCAGCATCTCGCCGACGGCGGCGCGGTCGGTGGTCGGCACCAGCTGGATGGCGTCCCGCGGCAGGCCAGCGGCCTTCAGCCCCTCGACCATGCAGGCGTGGATCGCGGCCGAGGAATTGAGCGAGTCCGAGCCGCCGCGCAGGATCACCGGATTGCCGGCCTTGAGACAGAGCGCGCCGGCGTCCGCCGTCACATTCGGGCGGCTTTCATAGATGACGCCGATGACGCCGAGCGGCGTGCGCACGCGTTCGATGCGGAGCCCATTCGGCCGGTCCCAGGCCGCAATGGTTTCGCCGACCGGGTCCTTGAGCGCGGCGATCTCGCGTATGCCGTCGGCCATCGCCTTGATGCGCGAGGGATTGAGCTTCAGCCGGTCCATAAACGAACCGGACAGGCCGGCCTCCTCGCCATTCGACGTATCGATGGCGTTGGCGTCTAGAATGGCCTGTTCGTTGCGCAGGAGGGCTTCGGCCATGGCAACCAGCGCATCGTTCTTGGCCTTGGTGGAAGCGACGGCCAACGGTCGGGCGGCGGCGCGAGCGCGACGGCCGATATCGGCCATCAGCGCCACGGTGTCTTCGCCGGACTTTTCATGCAGCTTCAGCATGGTTCATCCCTCCGCCCCATCTCCTTATTCCACGCAACCCGAACGGAAAACCGCTTCACACGTTTACTGGAATTGCTCTAGTCGTCGGCCAATACCTGGTCGCCGGCAACGCTTACCACAAGGTCGTCGCGATGGATCATCGCCGATCGCGCCTCGTAGCCGAGCACATTTTCGATCTCGGCCGTCTTCAGGCCTGCGATCCTTACGGCATCGGCGGCATCGTAGGCAACCAGCCCGCGCGCGATCTCGCGGCCCTCCGGCGACAGGATCGCCACCGTATCGCCGCGCGAGAAATTGCCGCTGACCAGCTTGACGCCGGCAGCCAGCAGCGACTTGCCCGACATGAGCGCACCGACGGCGCCGGCATCGACGGTGAGCCGGCCGGCCGGTTCGAGCTGCCCGGCGATCCAGGTCTTGTAACCCTTCACCGGATTGGGGCTCGGCCTGAAAAAGGTCGAGCGTTCGCCGCGTTCGATCGCCATCAACGGCGACAGCCTGGTGCCAGAGGTGATGATCATGGCGGTGCCGGCGGCATTGGCGATCTTGCCGGCGTCGAGCTTGGTGCGCATGCCGCCGCGCGACAGCTCTGAGGCCGCGGCCCCCGCCATCGCCTCGATATCCGGCGTGATGCGGTCGACGACCGGGATGAATTTCGCCTGCGGATCCTTGGCCGGCGGCGCCGTGTAGAGGCCGTCGATATCGGAAAGCAGCACCAGCAGGTCGGCGCCCATCATCGTCGCCACCCGCGCCGCCAGCCGGTCATTGTCGCCGTAGCGGATTTCGGAGGTCGCAACCGTGTCGTTCTCGTTGATGACCGGCACCGCCTTCATCTTGAGCAGCGTCGAGATCGTCGCGCGCGCATTGAGGTAGCGGCGGCGTTCCTCCGTATCGCCGAGGGTCAAAAGGATCTGGCCCGACTTCAGCCCGTCCTTGCCGAGCGCGTCAGACCAGGCGCCGGCAAGCGCGATCTGGCCGACGGCGGCCGCCGCCTGGCTCTCCTCGAGCTTCAGCGCGCGTTTGCCGAGGCCGAGAATGGTGCGCCCGAGCGCGATGGCTCCCGAGGAGACGACGAGCACTTCGGCGCCCGCATCGGCAAGCACCACAATGTCGCCGGCAAGCGAGGTCAGCCAGTCGCGCTTCAAACCGGTCGTGCGGTCGACGAGCAGCGCCGAACCGATCTTCACTGTGATGCGCCGGTATGATTTCAGCGATTTCATGTGTCTTATCGCCAGCGCGTGTCGACAGGAGCCGCAACGGCATCGCGCGCTTCTGCGACCACCGCCATCAGCGCGCGCAGCACGGCCTCGACGCCTTCGCCGGTGACGGCCGAAAGCAGCATCGGCGCGCGGCCGGCGGCGCGCTTCAGCGAGGCCGCCTTCTTCTTGCGGGCGTCGGCGTCGAGGATGTCGACCTGGCTGAGCGCCACGATCTCGACCTTGTCCGTCAACCCATTGCCATAGGCATCGAGCTCGGCGCGAACCGTCTTATAGGATTTGCCCGGGTTTTCCTCCTGCGCGGAGACGAGGTGGAGCAGCACGCGCGTGCGCTCGACATGGCCGAGAAAGCGGTCGCCGATGCCCACCCCCTCATGCGCGCCCTCGATCAGGCCGGGAATGTCGGCGAGCACGAATTCGCGGCCGTCAATGCGGGCGACGCCGAGGCCGGGATAGAGCGTGGTGAACGGATAGTCGGCGATCTTCGGCTTGGCCGCGGTAACGGCGGCAAGGAAGGTCGATTTGCCGGCATTGGGCATGCCGACCAGGCCGGCGTCGGCGATCAGCTTGAGCCGGAGCCAGATGCTGAGCTCCTCGCCCGGCTGCCCGGGATTGGCGCGCCGCGGGGCCTGGTTGGTTGAGGTCTTGAAGTGCTGGTTGCCGAAGCCGCCATTGCCGCCCTTGGCCAGCAGGAAGCGCTGGCCGACCACGGTCAGGTCGCAGATCAGCGTCTCATTGTCCTCGGCAAATATCTGTGTGCCGGCCGGCACTTTCAGCGTCACGTCGGCGCCCTTGGCGCCGGTCATGTTGCGGCCCATGCCGTGCGTGCCGGTCTTGGCCTTGAAGTGCTGCTGGTAGCGATAGTCGATCAGTGTGTTCAGCCCGTCGACCGCTTCCACCCAGACATCGCCGCCGCGGCCGCCGTCGCCGCCGTCCGGTCCGCCGAACTCGATGAATTTTTCGCGCCTGAACGACACCGAACCGGCGCCGCCGTCGCCGGAACGGATGTAAACCTTGGCTTGATCGAGAAATTTCATCGTTTCAAGTTTCTGCTATTGCACTTGCGGGATTGCTCTAAACCAAGGCAGGGCCGAGGGCGAGGCCGAATTGCGACTAAAGCGCCGGATGCCCTTCGGCGGGCACGCGGTAGCACTGGCAGGGGCGAAAGGGCGCGGGAATGAGGATCGTCACCTACAACATCCAGTACGGCATCGGCCTCGATGGCAGATACGACGTCGGCCGCATCGCCGATGCGGTGCGCGGCGCCGACGTCATCGCGCTGCAGGAGGTGACCCGCAACAACCCGCGCAACGGCGATCGCGACATGGTGGCCGAGATCAGCGAGGCGCTGCCCGATTATTTTGCCGCCTATGGCAGCAATTTCGAGGTCAATATCGGCTCGCGCCTGGAGAACGGCCGCGCCATCTCGACCTCCTTCCAGCTCGGCAACATGGTGCTGTCGAAGACGCCCGTTCATCTGTCGCGCAATCTCCTTCTGCCGCGCAGCCGCAGCCTCGAGACCATGAATTTCCAGCGCGGCGCGCTCGAAGCGCTGATCGAAACGCCGCTCGGCTTCATCCGCTTCTACTCCACCCATCTCGACCACCGCAGCCCGGTCGAACGCCAGAGCCAGATCCGCTTCCTGCGCCAGCGCCTCTTGAACTATGCGCTGGAAGGCGGCGGCCTGTCGGGCATTCCCGAGATCGGCCTGCCGGACCTGCCCTATCCGGAAGCCTTCGTCGTCATGGGCGACTTCAACATGCTGCCGGGCTCGCCCGAATATGTCGAACTCGCCGGCCGCCCGGACCATGAGTTCGGCATGCCGCTGACCGCCGATCTCGCCGTCGACGTCGCCCAGCGTCTTGCCGTGGCCGACCTCGTCACCTGGGTCGACCCCGACCGCCCCGGCGACAAAAGCCGGTACAAATGCATCGACTACATCTTCACCAGCGCCTCGCTGGCCAGATCGCTGCAGCGCCTGTGGTCCGACCGAGACGCCGTCGGCTCCGACCACCTGCCGCTCTGGGCCGAGCTGGGCTGAACTCTGAACTCCCCCTCATCCGGCCGCTACGCGGCCACCTTCTCCCCGAGGGCAGACGAGATTGGCGCCGGCGCTTACCTGCTCCTCTCCCCTTGGGGAGAGGTCGGATTGCCCCGAATTGCCCTTCGCAATTCGGCTGGCAATCCGGGTGAGGGGGCGCTTGCCCAGCCCTGTGAAGCAATCGTCAAAAATGAATCCAATTCCTCAGACTGGTCCACGTCTTCCTGTCGAGCCGGTAACGCTCGACCGGCACCTGGCCGGCGACGATCGAGTTCAGCATGCCCTGGCCGGCATACTGGAAGCCGCATTTGTGGATGACCCGGCGCGAGGCCGGATTGATCACCCGGGTCGAGGCATGGAGCACCTGGATCGAGGTCCGCTGGAAGGCGAGGTCGACCAGGGCGTGCGCGGCCTCGGTGGCATAGCCGCGCTTCCAATAGGGCTCGCCGATCCAGTAGCCCAGTTCCAGGCCGCGGTCGGTGGTGTTGAGGCCGGCGCAGCCGACGAAGGTGCCGGCGTCCTTGAGCGTCAGGGCATAGACGATCCCGGCGCGCCGCGACGCCGCCATGGCAAGAAAGGTGCGGCCCTCGGCTTCGCCATAGGGATGCGGCATGCGGGCCAGCATTTCGGCGACATGTCGGTTGTCGGCAAGCGTGACGAGTTGTTCGAGATCGCTCTCGCACGGGGCGCGCATGAGCAACCGCTCCGTGGCAAGCACCGGGCAATCGATCGCGTAACTTTCGTCTTCGGTGTCTTCCGCTTCGGCAACCATTTTAGTCCTCCAGGGCAAGAAAAATGAAAGGAGAGAGGGCAAGCCCATCTCTCCTGATCCTTTTCCTGGCCTGGCCAGACACCGGTTCCCGAGATGGGCGCCGGTGTTATGGTGCGGAACCGGCTACTCCGCTGCTTTGGTAATCGGGTTCACCGATACGTAGGTTCGGCCGTTGGCTTTCTTGTTGAAGGTGACTGCGCCGGCTTCGAGCGCAAAAAGGGTGTGGTCCGTGCCCATGCCAACATTGGTGCCCGGATGCCATTGCGTGCCGCGCTGACGAATGATGATGTTGCCGGCGATGACGGCTTCGCCGCCGAACTTCTTCACGCCCAGACGCTTGGAGTGCGAATCGCGACCATTACGCGACGAACCGCCAGCTTTCTTGTGTGCCATTTGACTAACTCCGATGCGCCCAAAGGCGCTTGAATGGTCTTATGAACGCGTTCGCGTTCCGTTTCAAGTCCCGTACCGGCGACGATCGTCGCCGGAAAATTTACTTCTTCGCCAGTTCCTTGGCCTGCTCGCGCCAGTCCTTGATCTGGTCGGCGCTGAACGGCATGTGCTCGTCGATCTTGGCGACATCCTTGTCGGTGAGCTTGGCGAGCTGCGCGAAGGTGACGATGCCCTGTTCGGCGAGGTCCTTCGCCGCGACCGGGCCGATGCCCTTGATCACGGTCAGGTCGTCCGGCTCGCCCTTCGGCGCCTTGAACAGCGGCGCGGCCTTTGCCTCTTCGCCGGAAGCGGCGTCAGACCTGGGCTCCTTCTTGGCCTTGGCCTCTTTCGGAGCGGCTTCGGCCTTTGCCTCGGCGGCGACTTCCGCCTTGGCTTCGGGGGCCTTGGCCTCTGCCTTGGCGGCGGCCTTCTTCGACGGCTTGGCGCCGCCCAGCAGGATCTCGGCGATCCTGACGGTGGTCAAAAGCTGGCGGTGGCCGATCTTGCGGCGCGAATTCTGGCGGCGGCGCTTCTTGAAAGCGATGACGGTGCGGTTCTTGCCCTGCTCGACGACTTCCGCCGTGACCAGAGCGCCATCGACGAACGGCGCGCCGAAGGTGACATTCTCGCCCTCGCCATGCGCGAGCACATTGCCGATCTCGACGATATCGCCGACCTTGGCTTCGAGTTTCTCGATCTTCAGGAGATCGTTGGCGGCGACGCGATACTGCTTGCCGCCCGTTTTGATGACTGCGAACATTTTTTGCCTTTCGCTGTTCGGTCGGCCTCGATGAACCGCCTCGGGCGGTTCGGCCGTCTTTTTGTCAGTCTGCGGGTTCAAAAAACAAGCGGCGCGGAAGAGCCTCCACGCCGAATGCGGGCTGTCCCTAACCGAAGGTTGCGCCGGAGTCAAGGCAAGCGACAGGCAAGCGGTCTTGTCCTTGGAGAGGCCGCGAGCGACGTTGCCGGCAAATATCGGTCCGTCCCGTCGCAATCGCTTTTTGCGGAAGCTGGAAATCGGGCGAATAGGGCCTTGTAACCGGAGCAGTCAGCCGTTATCTAGTGCGCCGCGCCGGCAACGGCCGACCATGACCTCGCGGAGAGGTGGCAGAGTGGTCGAATGCACCGCACTCGAAATGCGGCATACTCGCAAGGGTATCGGGGGTTCGAATCCCTCCCTCTCCGCCATCCTGCTTCTGTGCAAGCGCAGTTCGTCGTAACGGTGCCATTTGGCTATGCGCCCGGGGCACTTTTTCACAAGCGGCTTGACGGCAACCGGGATAGTTCAGGCACCGACCCCGCGCTCGCTGCTAAGGTTCAGACCTTTCAGAACATAGTTTTCGCGTGCTATCTGACCGTGACGAAGCACCCGCTTCACCGACGCTTTCATCGTTGAATCGACCCCGACCAACTCTCTGTTCCATCGCTCAAGATCAGTTGCTGTCCAAACAGGGTCGACCCGTCCTTTCAGGGCTTCACCTCCTACTGCTCGGAATTCAAATTGGTGAGCCCCCGGCAGAACACCGGATAGCTGACCATTTAAACTGACCTCCTCTTCCTCAATAGATGTGCCACTCGCCCTCTCGGCCCCGCGTCCTACAGCATCAGCGCCGAACTGAAACTCTTTCTCTCCAGCGACCATACGCAAAGTCGCTCCATGTTGTCGCAACAGCTCGAAGAAGTCCCGCGCAGTCGCTATGATGCGTTGATCCGCCTCCACAATCGCCGCTTGGAACCGCTCTTCATCGGCTTCGCCAAACACATCAAGTAGTTTGGAGGCCTCCTCGACGGCTTCCTTCAGGTTGGTGTCCATCAACTGAGTTTGGTCTCGCACCTCTTCCAACAGAAATCCGAACGAACCTCGAACGATGTTTGTGATATGCATCGCTGCCGCGGATTTGTTTGCAACTGGGCCTTTAAGCCCTAAGCCTGAGGTGTTTTTTGCCAATACTTTAGCGACGAGGTCCTGAAAGGTTGCAACAGCGCCTGCGCCGAACTCTGCCTCGACGCCGCGGGACCCAACAACCGGGCGACCGCCAAAAAATAATGCCGCCGACGCGTATGTTTCCGGCGGCGCCTGGGCTTCCGCAGCTATCTGTGCGTCGAGCTCTTCAAGTCGCGATTCGAGGCTAAGCCGTGTCAGCACGTCGGCTTCCGTAATGCGATCTAGTAAACCCACAACAGCCGCTCGATCGGCCTTCGCGTGGTCTCGTTCCAACTTTCTAATTGCGCTCATGGACTACGGTCCTCCGACAGCCGGGGCAGGCCCCAGGATCGCAACTGCGTCTGTGTCGTCCGCCGCATTTTCCAACCTAACCTTTAACATGCCCTTCCATAGATCGTCCCCTCTCCGATGAGAAAACAAACCCATGTAGTACCGGCCCGCCTCCACAATCGTTTCGGGATGCCCGTTTAACTCAACAAATAAGGCGTCCAACCGAAAATTCATTTTAACCTGACCGCGGTGAATGAGGTGCTGATGAGCCGCTAGGAACCTAGTCCAGTTCGCCAACTGCAAGGCATGCAAAGGCCGGTAGATGAACGATACCGTGTCAAGATCGTTGGGCTCTTTCGCTTCCAGGAAACTACCGTCCAACCACTGGAAACCCTGAACGATCCCTGCGGCTCGAAGTTGCCCTCGGTGGTCGAGCCATTTCCGCAGGATATCTCGCCGGTTATCTGTGGTTCCAAACGTAGTGACCACTTCGACGGACGAAACCTCGTATGGACTGAGGTCCTCAGGCGCCCCTCCTGGTCCGTGCGGACCGACGTAAGGTGGCAAAACCCCGTCGATTGTGAAAGAAGGTATCGGCACGCGTGTCCCTCCACTGGACAAGTCATAGCCGGCAGAACTGACAGATGTCGATGGCCCGCCATTGCCTGGCGCGGAACTTACCCAGTTGCAACCGGCCCATAGGACCTGTCCTGTAGGCACGGCAATTGACGCCAACCATCGGACCCTATTCCAGCACAGTCGTTAAAACGCAACATGAGCCTTTTGGCGTCATTCTATGCGCTTGGAGTCGCCAGATGAGCAGTCTAGAAGTATCCATACGTATTATCTCTGGTACGGGTTTATGCGAGAATGATGCGCGACTTAAGGGGGAGCGAGCATTGAAGAAGCGACTGTTTGTCGGCTCATCCGTTGGAGGATTGGACGCTGCCTATGCAGCGCAAGAGAACCTTGAGCACGATCTTGAAGTTACGGTTTGGTCCCAAGGCGTTTTCGAACTGAACAAGACCAGCATCGAGGCCCTTTATCAGGCCTTGAGTCGCTTTGATGCCGCCGCATTTATTTTCAGGGGGGATGACACCTTAGTGAAGAACGGAGAGCAAAGGGAAGCAGTACGGGACAACGTGCTGTTCGAGCTGGGATTGTTTATAGGCCGGATCGGGAGAGACAATTGCTTCCTAATAAAGCCTCGTTCGCAAAGAGCACTCCATTTCCCCACCGATCTGCTGGGGGTGACAACGGCCGATTATGACGACAGCCGCGTCGATGGCAACCTGGTGGCCGCACTGGGGCCGGCTTGCAATCGAATAAAAAGGGCGATGGTTCCACCCAACGAACAAAAAATAGCAGTTGAAGGCGACATGCGCTCTCTACTTTTGGGGCAAGCCTACCGCCTCTTTTTCGCTCCGCCTAACCGATCAAAGCGGATACGCTTTCACGAAGATGGCACAATTGTCGAGGGCAACAACAAGAACGAGCATGCGTGGCGTATCGTAGGCAACCGCCTCGAATTGGTCCAATTAGATGGCCGGGTACACAGCCGCTTTGAATATGACCCACAGAATAAGATGTTTCGACACACAAACGATGCCGACACGCTCTCGCTTCGGGGGCAAACCATCGTGCCGGACGTTTGAGGCTTAGCCCTCGCCCGTCTAGTGTTGTAACGGTCCCCATTCATTTTCGTAGACGGGAACTGCGGGACCAAGCGTAACAATAAGTAATGAGCACGGTGAGCATATTGGGAAGAGGGGTGTCATGAAGGATACAACGAAGGACCTGCTACGCTCCTTGAAAATGACAGCGGGCTCCCGCTTTAACGCAGGAAAAAGAATGGAAAAGCATGATCGACGGCTCACGTTTCTTACAGCAATGACATCCGCCTACGTGATAGCCTTGACGGTACTGCCTTATTTCATCAAACTTCCGGTGCCCGTAACAGACCACCTGAATCTATTCACCGTAGTGCTGTCGGTCGTAATTTTAATATCATCACTTTTGCAGTACTCAAGCAATAACACTGTCAAAGCCGAACAGTACCATAGAAGTGCTTTGGAGATAAACGAATTACGCCGCGAGCTTAAGATAAAGGCAGAGGTGATATCTGATAAAGATTTTCTTGTTTTTTCGGGAAGATATAACTCAGTTCTCCAGAAATACTCGGTAAACCACGATGATATCGACTACGATCTATATAAGCTAGAACGCCCTGAGGAATTTCCGGGATTGACAACGATAGGAAAAATACCACTCTATGCGAAGATATTTTTCTACAACAATACACCTAACGCAGTGCTTTTTGGTTTAACTCTTCTAGTTCTTTGGCTCGTGTTTTATTACGCGATCCCTCAAGCTACCAGTTAAGCGCAAATGACCAGGCCATTCGGGACCGGTGCGCGACGAGCATCGTCTTGTGAGCCGGATCATCGTGCGGCCCAGCGGTGGCATCCGCTAGCTTCCCAAGAGTATCCGGATCTCCCGCGAAGCAGCACACAGTCGCGTGACAAAAATCCGGCCGTAGTCGATAGTCATGTGATCTCAGGGGATCAACCTGCGGAGGGCCGTTCGATATGCGCTCTGGGTGGAATCCAACAGGGTCCGGCCGGTTTTTGGGCCGCCTGTCGGCCGGGTCGACCATAGCGGTTGCCCTGGCAATTGCGTTTTCCATTTCGCCTTCGCATGCGCAACCGCAGCATCGTTTGCCGAGCGGCTATAAATGGGGCCGTTGCCTGCTTGTCGTTCACGGCGAGACCCGCATCTCCGGAAGATGCTCCTACCAAATCGAGAAGGGTGGCGATTTCAATGTCCAGGGGCCTCGTCAGGTTTTTGCGGGCATCGACTATCCCGACACGCATAACGGGGCCGGTGAAATGTCGAAAGATTACTGGGCGGTTGTTTACAAGGACGGCGATCTTTGGGCGGGCTACGGCAACGCTGATATTCGCGACACGCACGGCGAGGCAGGCGATTGGGGAGAGCTTCGCCGCGAAGGCGCGTGCTATATCGGGAGGGACGTCCGGGTGTGCCTTTGGCGTTAGCCGGCTCAAGGCGATTGCAGGGTTGAGTTCAAGGTGGTCGCCGCCTGATCCATCGGGCGGCTCCATCCCGCTTCGCTCTTCGAGTTTGGTAGGATCGGGGCGATCCTTCGCGAAGATGGCCTCCGAAGCCTTGGCGAAGGAGGCCGCTCATTCATTTCAGGTTACGCATTCGCGCGGCGCCCTTCGCAGGACTGACATCCTGAGCCCGAAGCAGGATGCGGCATAGGAAGCCGGCGTTCGGGCAGGTGCGCCCCTGACGGCCGCAAACGCCGGTGATCCGGCAGTCCGTCTTTGTGCCCTCTACGGGCGCGCTCATGCTGCCAGCCTCTGCATGGCTTCGGCCATCTGAGCCGAGACACGGCGGTCGTAGTCCTCGGCAAGCGCCCGCAGGGCCGCAGCCCCGTCGCCGGAAAATGACGGGCCATGCATGAGCGCCAGAGTGCGTGGCGCGAGCTTGGCAAGCTCGCGGATGGTCGTGCCCATGCCGGGATTGAGTGCCGAATATTTGAACAGATCCTCGGCGGCGATCGCCGGGCCGACAACATCGCCGTCGGTCAGCGCGCGGTCGTTGCCGAGTTGGGTGAACAGATCGCCGCAGAGCAGGGTGCCGGTCGATTCCTCGTACATGACGCCGGCGTCCCAACCATGCGGCGTGTGCGGTGTATCGATGAAGCGCACGCGCTTGCCGCCGCCGATGTCGATCACCTCGCCATCCTTCAGCACCCGCGGCGCACGATCCGCGAAATCGTTGAGCGACACGTAGACGCCTGTCTGTCCGTGCGCGGCCGTTGCTTGCGGCGCAACGGTGAGCCATTCGTTCATGGCGCCGCATTCGTCGGATTCGAAATGGCCAAATCCAATCCAGCGAAGACGCTCCGGCGGGATGATGCGGGCAAGCGCGTCGCGGTTGAGCGCGAACATCTTCCGCAGACCGGTGTGGCACATGAGCGGCTCATCGCCCATGACCAGGAACTGGTTGAAGGTGAAGCCGACGGGCGGAGCAATATCCGGTACATAGGTCGATAGGCGGTAGATGCCCTCGGCGATTTCGTCGATTTTCGTTTCCATGGAATCTCCTCCAAAACAATAGTTGCGTTCCCTCTCCCGGTTACCCAGGGCTGGACTTCGATCAAAATCGAAGTACATATGTGTGTAGCGAAATATTAGAGCCCTGTCAACAATGGGTGCACACTCATGTGCATTTAAATACATGACCCGCAAATACACCCTTAAACGCCGTGCCGAGCAGCAGGCCGAAACCCGGCGGCGCATCGTCGAAGCTGCGATCGACCTGCACGGTAGCGTTGGTCCCGCAGCAACGACCTTCAGCTTGGTCGCCGAGCGTGCCGGCGTTCAGCGACACACGCTCTACGCCCACTTCCCCGACGAGCGCAGCCTGCTGCAGGCCTGCTCGAGCACGCACATCGAGACGCATCCGCTGCCGAGCCCTGAGCCGTGGCGAGTTGTGGCCGACCCAGGCGAACGGATGCGGATCGCGCTGTTGGCGATCTATGAATGGTACGGGCGCAATGAAAGCGTGGTGGCCAGCGTGTTGCGCGACGCCGAACATCACCCGCCAACCCGGGAGGCTGTCGAGATGAGCATCGGCCCGTATTTCGCGACCTGCCAGGGGGTGCTCGGCGAAGGCCTTGGCGGCAGCCAGCGAGCGTTGCTACGGGTGGCGCTGAGCTTCTTCACCTGGCGCACGCTGGTGCGCGAAGCTGGCCTGCAGCCCGTTGAAGCCGTAAACGCCATGGTTCAGGCCGTCCAAGGGGTGGGTTAAGCGGCAGACTCCGGCGGCAGTAGGCTGAGATGTGCGTGTTGTCAGCTTTCTGACGGGTGCGCCGCGATCGCACTCAAGAACGCCTCGCCGAACTCCTTGAGCTTCGCTGCACCCACGCCGTTCACCTCGGCGAAGTCGTCGAGGTCGCGCGGACGGCGCTCGGCCATGTCGATCAGGGTGCGGTCGGAAAACACCACATAGGCCGGCACCTGCCGTTCCTTGGCGAGCCGCAGCCGCAGCGTCTTGAGCGCGGCCAGCAAGGAAGTGTCCACGCCCTCGCCCGTGGCAGAGCCTTGCGCGGCACGCTTCCTGCCGCGCGCCAGACGGTCCCGACCTTCGACACGATACTCGAACACAACCTCGCCGCGGCCGAGCGCGCGGCCGCTTTCCGAGATGGCGAGGCCGCCATGGCCGTCGGGATCCGGCACCAGGAAGCCGCCGGCGACAAGTTGCCGGATGAGCGACAGCCAGACCGGCTTCCGGTGCATGATGCCGGTCCTGAAGCTGGCGAGCTGCTGATGGCCTCTGGCCAGCACCTTTTCGGTCTCATGGCCGAGCAGGATATCGATGACATGGGCGGCGCCGAAGCGCTCCCCGCTTTGCGCGATGGCCGCGAGGATGATCCGCGCCTCCGCCCCGCCATCGGCGCGCGGCGCCTGGTCGAGGCAGTTGTCGCAATTGCCGCAGGCTTGCGCCTCTTCGCCGAAATAGCCGAGCAGCACCTGGCGCCGGCACTGCGCCGTCTCGCAATAGCCGATCAGCGTGTCGAGCCGGCGATGCGCCCGTCTTTTGTGCTCGGGCGAGGTATCCTCGTCGTCGATGAACATCCGGCGCGTGCGGATGTCGCCGGCGCCGTAGAGCATATGCGCTTCCGCCGCCCGGCCGTCGCGACCGGCGCGGCCGATCTCCTGGTAATAGGCCTCCAGGCTGCCGGGCAGATCGGTGTGGAAGACATAGGCGACGTCGGGCTTATCGATGCCCATGCCAAAGGCGATGGTCGCCACCATGACGACGCCCGACAGGCTCATGAAGGTGTTTTGGTTCGCCTCCCGCGCCTCCTTGCTCATGCCGGCATGGTAGGCGAGCGCGCGCACGCCGTTCTTCTCCAGGAAAGCCGCCATTTCCTCCGTCTTGCGGCGCGACAGGCAATAGATGATGCCGTTCTTGCCCGGGTGACGCTCGATGAAACGCAGCAGCTGGCGCTTGCTGTCCTGCTTGGGCTCTATCGCCAGCTTGATGTTGGGCCGGTCGAAGCCCAGCACCAGAATTTCGGCGCGCCCGGCAAACAGCCGCGCTTCGATGTCGGCGCGCGTGGCCTCGTCCGCCGTCGCCGTCAGCGCGATGATCGGCACTTGCGGGAACACGCCGCGCAACTGCGACAGATCCTCATATTCGCGCCGGAAGGCCGGTCCCCATTGCGAGATGCAATGCGCCTCGTCGATGGCGATCAGGCCGACATCGAGCCGAGACAAGGCTTCGAGCATCCGCTCGGTCATCAGCCGCTCCGGCGCCATGTAGAGCAGCCGCGTCTGCCCGGACGCCACGCGGCGCCAGGCAGCGACATTGGCATCGCGGTCGAACGAGGAGTTGATCGTGTCGGCGGCCACGCCGGCAAGGCGCAAGGCGGCGACCTGATTCTGCATGAGCGCCACCAGCGGCGACACCACGATGGTGAGCCCGCCTTTGACCAGCGCCGGAACCTGATAGCAGAGCGACTTGCCAGCGCCCGTCGGCATTACCGCCAGCACATGCCGTCCGGAGAGCAGCGCCTCGATCACGGCGGCCTGTCCGGGGCGAAAATCGTCGAAGCCGAACACGTCCTTTAGGACGCGCCGCTTGTGATCCTCGGCCCGGATGCTCGCTGCCTGTGCCGGCATTACCGCGCCGTTCCAGCGTTCAAGGTGTAGGCCGGCATTTCGTAGCCGAATTCGTGGCAGAAGCTCTCCACGCGGGCGAGGAACGCCGCTGGCAGGCCATGCAGGTAGGTCTGGAATTCTTCATTGCGCTCCCATTTTCTCAGCGACGTCGGCCGTATCGGATTGTCCGCATCGCGGCTGTAAAGCGTGACCGGTGACAGACCGAACGACCGGGCGATCCTGCCCTGGACGATATCGGGTTCGGCGATCAATTCCTCATAGCGCAGATAGAAAACGGCTCTTTCGGGTTGAGCCTTTCTAAGGCGCGTCAACCCGTCATACTCCGCCTCCCAGCGCTCGGTCGTTACGTGAAAACGCCGTTCGTTCACCGTCTCTGGATGGGAGCTTGTGAGCACGTCGAAAGGATGCCGCACGCAATAGATCAATCCGACCGAGCCAGGCAGATGCTCGATGTCCTTATGGCTCTCATAGGTGCGTTTGACGACCAGATTGACTTCGGGGCGATCCAGTTCGAGCAGCGCCTGATACGGCGCTTCGTCCCTATGAACATAGATATCGTCGAAACACGCCATCAAACGACGGCTTAGCGTGGTTCCGCTGCGAGCACAGCCGGCAATGAAGATTCTTTTGCGAAACGTCATTGCCGAGGGCAGCCGGGGCGCAGCCTTGCGCAATCGCCAGAACAGTCGTCTTGCGCCACGGTGTAGAGTGGTCGCCGGCATCCGGTCTGCTTTGCCAGGAACGTCCCTCGACGTGATCTCGGCCAAGGCGATGCCGCTCTCTCCGGCAACGGCGTAGAGCAGCCAGGTGCGGCCGCTCTCCTCGAAAATCGCAGGATCGCGCAACGCGTTCTCCGCGCCTTCGGCTGGCCCGTCCCGGCTGGGGCAAACCGGCAAGCCCGCGCCTTCGAAGTCCGTCTGCGGCCGCAGCAGTTCGGTCTCGCCTTTGACCGTCCAGCGTCTCCAGTCCTCGGCGAGATCGATCGTGCCGTGAAGTATCCGTTCCGGCGCGTCGCCCCTGCGCGTGTAAAAGACCCGCAGCCAGCGACCGGATTTCTGCAGTGCAAGATGCCTCGGGGTGGGAAGATGCTTCATGCCGGATAGAACGACCGCACCCCGTTCGAAATCGGAGATGCCGGTCCTGGAGCGGAAGACGGTGATGGCTCCTGTCCCGAGAAGACCGTACCACCACTGATCGTGGCGGAAGAACCGGGCATAGGAAGGCCCGAGCGGCTCGGAAAGCGGATTGAAATGAAGGCCGTCACCGGATATCGCGGCAAAGGTCGTCTGGCCTTCTCCGCCTTTTGCCGGTCCGTGAAAATACATAACGAAGCGGCGATTCCGCTGATCGACATGAACGTCGGGAGACGCGATGTGGCCTTTGATGAACGGACATTGAGCGAGGGACAGTACCCCGCCGGGATGGATGCGCCACGGACCTTCGATCGAATCGGCGTAGGCGAGGCGGATATAGGAACCCCCGTGGTCGGCGAAATAGAGATAGTAGGCGCCCTGCCGCCCCGGCGCCCAGTCCGGCATGCCGATCAGCGACGGCCCGTTGATGTTGATCCCATCGCCGCCGGGCAACATGTCCGGCGTCACGATAAGCCCAAGCCGGCTCGCGGTGAGAATGGGTGGCGCGATCATGCGGCAGGCTGCTTCCGGTCGCCGATTCCATCCTGGCGACAACCGCGCCTGTCGTGGAGCCTGCACGTTCCAGCCCGGTTTCGCCGGGTCTCACATGTCGCTTGCTCTTCCAAGCCAGCCCCCTTGATCTTGCCGCCGCCTGGGGCAGGCGCCTTGGCTCGATTGCCGATCCGGCATCGTTCGGCCTTGTCGTTTCGATACAACGACGTGCATTGAAACGAAAGGTCAAAGCAATGCCGCGGTCCATTCCCGGCGGCTTCGAACGACAGGGCTGTGGGGACAGCGTACGCTTGCGACGAAATCATCGAAGCCTGGAAGGCCGTCATGACATTCCGCTCGAATCGCTGCGACCGCCGACTTCGCCGCCCGAGAGTTCCCCCGGCCCGTTCTGCGGTGCTATAACGCCGAGCCGCTCCGAATGAAGAGCGGCGCTCGACGCAAAAGGAGCCTTGGCATGATCGATCCCGCGACGCTCGTCACCTACATCGCGGTCGTGTTCGGCTTCGTCTTCATCCCGGGGCCGGCGACGCTGCTCACGGTCGCGCGGGCGACGAGCTCGGGCACGAAGGTCGGCATCGCCACGGGCGCCGGTGTCGCTGCGGGTGACGTGATCCACACCATCATGGCCATCGTCGGCATCTCGGCCGTCATCGCCGCTTCGGCGATGCTGTTCAGCATCGTCAAATATATCGGCGCGGCCTATCTCGTTTATCTCGGCATCCGCGCCATTTTCGAAAAGGCGCCGGCAGATCTGGCGGGCAGGACGCTGCCCATTTCCGCGGGCCGGGCTTTCCGGCAGGCGATCCTGACCGAAGTGCTCAATCCGAAGACCGCGCTGTTCTTCCTGGCCTTTCTGCCGCAATTCGTGCACCCGCAAGGTGGTTTCGTGGTGCTGCAGCTGATGCTGCTGGGCATCATCTTTGTTCTGCTCGGGCTCTTCAGCACGGTCATCTTCGCCGTCAGCGCGGGCGGCCTGGGTTCCTTCCTGCGACGCAATCCGGCGGTGCTGAAATGGCAGGGCAAGGTGGTCGGCGGCATCTATTGCGCGCTCGGCATACGCCTGGCGCTGCAGCAGCGCTAGAAGTCGTCACGGCGCCGAGGCGAGACCGTTCGGCCTATGTCGCCGACGCGCCGGTCGAAGGCCATACTCGATGCCGCGCATCGCCTCCTCGCGGCGGGCCGCCGCGATCACGCGGCTGTTGGAACCGCTCCGGAAAAGGTCTAGCCCAGGAAATCGGCCCGGCAAGGCGCAAAACTGTCGACCAGCCGCCCGGCCTCAAGCGCCTTGACACCATGCACGAGATTGGACGGCACGATGAAGCTGCTTCCCGTTTCGAGGATCTCCGATCGGCCGCCGATGGTTACCTCGAAGCGGCCCTCGGCGACATAGCTTGCCTGGACATGCGGATGCGAGTGCAGCGCCCCGACTCCGCCCTTGTCGAAGGCGAACTCGACCATCATCAATTCATCAGTATGCACCAGCACGCGCCGCCTGTTGCCGTCCGGCGTCGGCTCCCACGCTTTTTCGCCCGCATGGGAGAAGATATCGGTCATCGCTCAGCTTCCGTTCGGCTTGTAAAGCAAATCCAGGAAAGGTCCGGCGCGGTTTTCCGGCGGGAGACGGGTCACCGCGCCAGCCAGCCGCCATCGACCGGCACCACCGCGCCATGCATATAATCCGACGCCCGCGCCAGCAGGAACACGGCTGCGTCGCCGATGTCGTCGGGCCGGCCCCAGCGCACCGCGGGGATGCGCCCGAGGATGGCCGCGCTGCGGTCCGGGTCGGCGCGCAGCGCCTCGGTGTTGTTGGTCTCGATATAGCCCGGCGCGATGCCGTTGACGTTGATGCCTTTCGCCGCCCATTCGCAGGCGAGCAGCCTTGTGAGGCCGAGCACGCCGTGCTTCGAGGCCGTATAGGAAGCAACGCGGATGCCGCCCTGGAAACTCAGCACCGACGCGATGTTGACGACCTTGCCGCGCCGTCCGGGCTCCGCCAGCACGCGCCTGGCAAAGCTCTGGCAGAGCCGGAAAACCGTCTTCAAATTGACGTCCATCACCTCGTCCCAGTCGGCTTCGCTCAGGTCGATCGCATCGGCGCGCCGGATGATGCCGGCATTGTTGACGAGGCCGTCGAGCGGGCCGCTCTCGCTCCAGACCCGGTCGAGCATGGCGGCCGCCTCGGTCGGATCTCCAAGATCGGTCCTCACCGCTTCGAAGCTGCCGCCCGCGGCCGCGACGTTCGCGGCGGTGTCATCCATCGCCGAACGGCCGACGCCGACGACCAGGCCGCCGGCGCGCGCGATCGACACGGCGATGCCTTGCCCGATGCCGGTGTTGGCGCCGGTGACCAGGATGCGCTTGCCCGTGAGGCTGAAGGCGGAAAGATCGCTCACCGCAATTGATCCATCGCCACCTGGTCGACGTCGGTATAGTCGACATTGTCTCCGGCCATCGCCCAGATGAAGGCGTAGTTGGATGTGCCGGCGCCCGAATGGATCGACCAGCCCGGCGACAGCACCGCCTCCTCGCTGCACATGACGATGTGGCGCGTCTCGTCCGGTTCGCCCATGAAGTGGAAGACGCGCTGGCCTTCCGGCAGATCGAAATAGAGATAGGCTTCCATGCGCCGGTCATGCACATGGCAGGGCATGGTGTTCCACACCGAGCCTGGCGCCAGTTGCGTGATGCCGACGACGAGTTGGCAGGTCTTGACGCCGTCGGCGTGGATGAACTGGAAGATCGAGCGTTCGTTGCTGGTCGCCTGGCTGCCGAGGTCGAGCCGCCTGGCGTCGCCGATGCGGATCAACTGGCTGGGACAGGTCCGATGCGCCGGTGCGCTAAGCAGGTAGAATTTTGCCGGCCTGTCGGGCTCCGCCGAGGCGAACGACACCTGCTCGGTGCCCATGCCGAGATAGACCATGTCGCGCGCCGCCAATTCGTAAGGGAGGCCGTCGGCTGTGACGGTGCCGGCGCCGCCGATGTTGACGGCGATCAGTTCGCGGCGGTCGAGGAAAGCCTTGGTTCCGGTCGGCTTGATCGCCTCAAGCGGCAGGATCTTGTCGATAGGCATGGCGCCGCCGACGATCATGCGGTCGTAATGCGTGTATGTCAGGCTGACAAGGTCCGGCTGGAAAAGCCCCTCGACGTGGAAATGGTGGCGCAGCTCGTCGGTCCCCATGTGCGCGGCGGCGACAGGATCGATGGCGAAGCGCGAGGAAAATTCGGTCTGTTTCTGGTCCATTTCCAGGCCTTGTCTGACGGTCACTCGGTCGATGCGGCTTTTAGCGAATTGGCATAATAGGCCTGTCTGGCCTGCAGCCGCTCGCGGTAGCGCTGCTGGCTGCGGGTCAGATGCGTGCGCATCGCCTCGCGCGCCGCCTCGGCATCGCCCGCCGAGATCGCATTGAGGATGACGAGGTGCTCGCGCTGCAGGCCGCGCTGGTACTCGTCCGACTGGACGAGCTCTGTCGACCAGGGCGAGGTCACGTCGCAGGGAATGGCGCGGCGTCCCAGCACATCGAGCATCTCGACATAGAACGGGTTGTTGGTGGCGCTGGCGATCGCGCGGTGGAAGGCGAGGTCGGCCGGGCCGGTCGGCTGGCTGGCGAGCAGCAGCCGCTCAAACTCGAAGAAGGCCTCCTGGATCGCGGCCTCCTGGGCGGCGTTGCGGCGGATGGCGGCCAGGCCCGCCGATTCGATTTCGATCGCGAGGCGGACCTCCAGCACGTTGAGCGCGACCGAATCCTTGGCTCCCATGTCGGCGGTCAAAACGCCGAAGGTCGTCGAGATGTGCTCGCTGACGAAGACGCCCGCGCCTTGCCGCGCTTCGACCAGGCCGTCGGCGGCAAGCTTGGCCAGCGCCTCGCGGATGACCGTGCGGCTGACGCCGAAAGTCTCCGTCAGCTGGCCTTCGGTTGGCAGCTTCTGTCCGGGCGGAATCTCGCCTGCCAAGAGCTGCTTGCGGATTGCCGCGACCACCGTCTCCGACAGTTTCGGTTTGCGTTCGACCCTGAGGTCGGCAAGTGTTTGGGACACGTGGTGCCCTCCTAATGGAACAGGCTCGGCAGCCACAATGAGATTTCCGGAATGTATGTGACAAGCATCAGCACCGTGAAGGCCGCTCCATAGAACGGCCAGATCGAGCGCATGGCCGTCCAGATGGGAATGCGGCCGATGGCGCAACTGACGAACAGCACCGCGCCGACCGGCGGCGTGCAAAGGCCGATGCCGAGATTGAGGATCAGGATCACGCCGAAATGCACGGGATCGACGCCATAGGCCATCACCACCGGCAGGAAGATGGGCGTGGTGATGATGATGAGCGGCGACATATCCATGAATGTGCCGAGGATGAGCAGGACGACATTGATCAGGAGCAGTATGACCAGCTTGTTGTCGGACACGGACTGCAAAAACGCGACAAGCGCTGCCGGAACCCGGAGATAGGCCAGCAGCCAGCCGAAGGCCGCGGCGCAGCCGATGATCATCAGCACCATCGCTGTCGTGCGCACCGCCGCGGTGGTCGCGGTGACAAAATCGTCCCAGCTCATCGAGCGGTAGATGATCAACGTCACCAGGAAAGCATAGACGATGGCAATGCAGGAGCTTTCGGTGGCGGTGAAGATGCCGGAGCGGACGCCGCCAAAGATGATGCCGATCAGGATCAGCCCGGGAATGGCGGCGACAAGCAGCTGCAAGGCCCGGCCGAAACCGGCAAACGGTTCCGTCGGATAGCCGCGCCGGCTTGCCACCAGATAGGCGGTGACCATCAGCGACAGGGCCAGCAGCAGCCCCGGCAGAACGCCGGCGGTGAACAGATCCGCGATCGAGATGCGGCCGCCGGCCGAGATCGAATAGATGATCATGTTGTGCGACGGCGGGATCAGCAGCGCAATGATGGCGCCGACGGAGGTGATGTTGACGGCATAGTCGATGCCGTAGCCGCGCGCCTTCATCTGCGGGATCATCAGCCCGCCGACCGCTGAGGCATCGGCTACCGCCGAACCGGAAATTCCGCCGAACATGGTCGACGCGGCAATGTTAACTTGTCCCAGACCGCCGCGCAGGTGGCCGACCAGGGACCCGGCCAATGCCACCAGGCGGGCGGCGATGCCGCCGCGAACCATAAGGTCGCCGGCGAAGATGAAGAACGGGATGGCCATCAGCGAAAAGACGCTGATGCCGGAATTGAGCCGCTGGAACACCACGACGGGTGGCAGGCCGATTGTGAGGATCGTCGCGAAGCTGGCGACGCCGAGGCAGAACGCGATCGGCGTGCCGATAACCAGCAGGGAGACGAAAGTGCCGAAAAGCACGATCAGCGCCATGGTTCAGAGCTCCTCGCCGGTCGCGTAGATGTCGGCATCGACCGGCAGCCCGGCAAAGCGCCCCGCCAGCCGCTCGAGTGAAAACAGGCAGACCAGCCCGCCTCCCATGATGACCGGCAGGAAGCTGACGCCGCCGGGCAAAGCCAGCGATGGCATCACCGTGTTCCAGGTCAGCCTGGCCAGTTGCACGCCGTAGACGATCATGCCGGCGCCGAAGGCCAGCACGACGAGATCGGAAATGCTGCGCAGCACCGCCTTGGCCGAGGCAGGCAAGACATAGAGCAGCACGTCGAAGCCGAGATGCGTGCGTTCGCGCACACCGACCGCCGCGCCGAGAAAGATGAACCAGCCCATCAGCAGCACGGATGAGGATTCGGTCCAGCTCGGCGAGCGGTTCAGCACGTAGCGCGAGAAAACCTGCCAGAAGATGATGACGGTCATCAGCGTCAGCCCTGTGCCGCTGACCCATAAGGCCAATCGCGCAAGCCCAGAAAGGGCCCGTTCCACCCGCAGCCAGAACCCTTTCGGACCCGCCCGGCCGGCTGGTAGCGCGGAAGCCTCCGTGCCACCGGGCCCGTTGCCCCTCCCGGTCATTTCGTCGCCTGGATACGGGCGGCGAGGTCCTTGAGCTCGGGCGTCGACAGATACTTGTCGTAGACCGGCTTCATGGCGTCGATCAACGGCTGCTTGTCGATCTCGCTGATCTTGACGCCGGCCTTCTCGACGATCTCGCGCGACTTCTTCTCCTGCGCGTCCCACAGCTCGCGCATTTTGACGACGCTGTCCTTGGCCGCCTGGCGCACGATCGCCTGGTCTTCCGGCGCCAGCTTGTCCCAGCTTGCCTTCGACATCACCAGCACCTCCGGCACGATCTGGTGCTGGTCCAGCGTGTAATGCTTTGCGACCTCATAATGCTTGGCGGATTCGAAGCTCGGCCAGTTATTCTCGGCGCCGTCGATGACGCCGGTCTGCAGCGCCGAATAGACCTCGCCATAGGCCATCGGCGTGGCGTTGGCTCCGAGCGCGTTCACCATGTCGACAAAGACGTCCGACTGGATGACGCGGAACTTCATGCCCTTCATATCTGCCATCGAGGCGATGTCCTTCTTGGTATTGTAGAAGGAGCGCGCGCCGGAATCGTAGAAGGCGAGTCCGACAAGGTCATGCGCCTCGAACGCCTTCAGGATCTGGTCGCCGATCGGCCCGTCCATGACATGCCGCATATGCTCGACCGAGCGGAAGATGTAGGGCAACGACGGCACGGCGGTTTCCGGCACGATGCCGTTGAATGGCCCCATGGAGACGCGATCGAGGTCGATGACGCCGGCCTGGGTCTGCTCGATCGTATCCTTTTCCTCGCCGAGCTGCGCCGAATGATAGACCTCGATCGAATAGCGCCCGTTGGTGCGCTGCTTGATCAGCTCGCCCATGTATTTGACCGCCTCGACTGTCGGATAGCCGTCCGGATGGGTGTCCGAAGAGCGCAGGACGGTTTCGGCCTGCGCGGCTCCGATCACCAAGGACCCGATGGCGAATGTCGCCGCCAGCAATCTCGAAATACGCAACATGTCTTTCCTCCCTTCCAAAAATCACGGATGCCTTGGCTCAGAGTCGGTACGCCTTCTTGGCAAGCGAGTAGGCAAGCTCCCGCGCCAGCTCATGCGCCTCCCCCTCCCGGAGGCGGTGCTCGGCGACCAGCCGCGCCAGAAAGGCGCAGTCGACACGCCGCGCGACGTCGTGGCGCGCCGGGATCGACGGGAAGGCGCGCGTGTCGTCATTGAAGCCGACGGTGTTGTAGAAGCCCGCCGTCTCGGTGGTCATCTCGCGGAAGCGGCGCATGCCTTCCGGACTGTCGTGGAACCACCAGGCCGGCCCGAGCTTGAGCGCCGGATAGACGCCGGCGAGCGGCGCCAACTCGCGCGCGTAGCTCGTCTCGTCCAGCGTGAACAGGATGATCGTGAGGTCGCGCTCCAGCCCGACGCAGTCGAGCAGCGGTTTCAGCGCCGTCACATAATCGGTCCGCGTCGGGATATCGAAGCCCTTGTCGCGGCCGAATTTCTGGAAAACGGAAGGCGAATGATTGCGCCATGATCCAGGATGGATCTGCATCGCCAGGCCGTCGTCGCGGCTCATCTTGGCCATCTCGGTCAGCATCTGGGCTCGGAACAGTTTTCGCTCGCGCTCATCCTCGGAGCCGCGCCGGATGCGGTTGAACAGCTCCTGCGCCGCCGCGTCGGAGAGATTGGCGGTCTCGGCCGTCGGATGGCCGTGATCGGACGAGGTCGCGCCGAATTCCTTGAAATAGGCGCGGCGCTTTCGATGCGCATCGAGATAGCCGGACCAGCTGCCGGTGTCGCATCCGGTGATCTCGCCGAGCCTATCCAGATTGCCCGCGAAGCCTTCGAAATCGGGATCGACCACGGCGTCCGGCCGATACGCGGTGACGACGCGGCCCTTCCAGCCGCTGTCGCGGATCGTCCGGTGCCATTTGAGGTCGTCGAGCGCGCCTTCGGTGGTCGCGATCACTTCGATGTTGAAGCGTTCGAACAGCGCGCGCGGCTGATAGTCGTCGCGTTGCAGCAGCGCGGCGATCGTGTCGTAGATGCGGTCGGCGCTGGCTGCGGTAAGCGGCTCCCCGATGCCGAACAGATGCTCGAACACATGGTCGAGCCAGAGCCGTGTGGGCGTGCCGCGGAAGAGATAATAATGCTCGGCGAAGCGCCGCCAGATGGCCCGGCCGTCGGTTTCGACGGGTGTGCCGTCGAGCGTCGGGACGCCGAGTTCCTCCACCCGCACGCCCTGGCTGAACAGCATGCGGAAAATGTAGTGGTCCGGCACGATCAAGAGCTGCGCCGGATCGGGAAACGGTTCGTCGAGCGCGTACCAGCGCGGGTCGGTGTGGCCGTGCGGACTGACGATCGGCAGGTCCTTCACACCGGCGTAAAGGGCGCGCGCCAATGATCGCGTTTCCGGCGCGAACAGCAGGTCCGGATCGGTCAATGCGGCCACGCGGCTCCTCCCAAGCTTCGCTATTGGTAGATCGGTCGGAGATAATGTCAACATACAAATACTAGGTAGTTGTATGATGACTTCCGAAAGGCACGCGGCCATTGTGCACGGTGACAGCGGGTGTTACGTCGCTGCCGTCGTTTTCCCGATCGGAGACCAGCTTCCATGAACGGCCGTCTGTCCAACGCCACCCTTGCGGAGCTGCCGGCCGAAGTTCTGTTGCCTCGCTATGACCGGCGCGCCGTCGCGCCCGGCATCGTCCACCTTGGCGTCGGCGCCTTTCATCGTGCCCACCAGGCCGCCTATGTCGATGCCTGCCTGGCGGACGGCGAGAGCGATTGGGGCATCATCGGCGTCTCGCTGCGCAGCCCTGACACGCGCGATGCGCTCAAGCCGCAGGACGGGCTCTACACGCTGGCAATCCGCGACAGCGCCGGCGAACAGCTGCAGGTCATCGGCTCAATCCAATCCTTGCTCGTCGCTCCGGAGGACCCGGGCGCGGTGCTCGCTGCGCTCACCGATCCGCGCATCCGCATCGTCACGCTCACCATCACCGAGAAGGCCTATCTGAGAGCAGCCGACGGCACGCTCGACAGCGCGCACCCCGATATTGTCCACGACCTCGCCAACCCCGGATCGCCGAAGACGGCGCATGGATTTCTCGCCGAGTCGCTCGCACGCCGACGCGCCGCCGGCACGCCTGCCTTCACCGTCCTCTGCTGCGACAACCTGCCGGCCAACGGCGCCACCCTGCATCGGCTGTTGATCGAGTTCGCGAAATTGCGCGACGCCCAAACAGGCTCTGGCGACCAGCCGTTAGCGGGCCATGTCGCCGACGAAGTGGCCTTCCCGTCTTCTATGGTCGATCGCATCGTGCCGGCGACGACGGATACCGATCGCGCCCGCATCGCCGACGAACTCGGCCTCGAGGACGCGTGGCCGGTGATGACGGAACCGTTCCAGCAATGGGTGATCGAGGACCGCTTTCCCGCTGGACGGCCGGCCTGGGAGAAATTCGGCGTCGCCATGATCGAGGATGTCGGCCCCTTCGAGGACATGAAGCTGCGGCTGCTCAACGGCGCCCATTCGGGCATCGCCTATCTCGGCCTGCTCAGCGGCCACGCCACCGTGGATCGCGCCTTTGCCGATCCCTCGATCCGGCAATTCGTGGACTGGCTCTGGGCCGAGGCCATTCCAACGCTGCCGCAGGACGCCGGGCTCGACACAAGCGCCTACACGGCCGAGCTTGCCGCGCGCTTTTCCAACACCGCGCTTGCCCACCGCACCGCGCAGATCGCCAATGACGGCAGCCAGAAGCTGCCGCAGCGCATTGTCGCCTCCGCCCTTGCCAGGCTGGAAGCCGGGCTGCTTCCTGAATATCTGTCGCTGGTTGTCGCCGCCTGGATCGCCGCCTGCGCCGCGCGCGGCGGTACTTTGCCTGGGCGCCATTTCACCGATCCGCTCGATGCGGCGCTCAGCGACCTGTTCGACCGCAATTTGCCGACGGCAGATATGACGGCGGCCGTGTTCGACCTCGCCGGCTTTGCCAAAGGCCATCCAGAACGACAGAAATTGATCGAATTTGTCGCCACCCATCTTGTCCATTTCAAGCAGGGCGGTCCGAAGCTGGCTCTTGCCGCGCTCGGCATCGGCAAGGAGACGCCCAGGCTGGCCGAATAGCTATTCGCCCGCCTACCCGCCAGGGATTGCACCCATGCAGCGCGAAACTGTCTCGCAAACAGCAAAAAACTAAAAAGCGGGGCTAGCCCCGCTTTGTAAAACGCTTATCAGCAGCTGAAATCAGGCCGGCAGCAGCGCGCCTTCGAGCGTGGTGAGTTGGCTGAGGAACTGCTCCGCCTTGCTGCGGCTCTCGTCATCCTTGGCGTCGGCCGCGTCTTCCTTGGCCTCCTGGATGCGGCGGGCGAGATCAGCGCGGTCGATGTCGTTCACATGCGTCGCCGATTCGGCAAGAAGCGTGCAGCCGGAAGGCAGGATGTCGGCGAAACCGCCGAACACGACGAAGCGCTCTTCCTTGCCGCCCGCGGTCTTTATCGTGACGACGCCGGGCTTGATGGTCGTCATGACCGGCGCGTGCTGCGCCATCACCGTCATCTCGCCTTCGGCGCCGGGTATCACGACGGACTCGACCTGCTCGGAAACGAGCAGCCTCTCCGGCGAGACCAGTTCGAACTTGAAAGCTTCAGCCATTGTGCTTCACCTTGCCGGCGATACTTTTGTCAGTCTGCAATCCCGTCCCGCAAAAGGGACAGAACATGACCGCTTGATCAAAATACCCAAGACCGTCTTCCGTTTCGACAGTCCCGACCGTCATCATCAATATCCCGTCGTCGGTTTCGAAGAGCGACGGCGAGGGAAGCTCCGTCATCACCTCTTGCAAGGTGGAGCAACAGAACTTCCTGTCCATGGATTATGCCGCTTCAGCCGCGAGGCGCTGCGCCTTCTCGACCGCCTCGTCGATGCCGCCGACCATGTAGAAGGCGGCTTCCGGCAGGTGGTCGTAGTCGCCGGCGCAAAGGCCCTTGAAGCCCTTGATGGTGTCGGCGAGATCGACCAGCTTGCCCGGCGATCCGGTGAACACTTCGGCGACGAAGAAGGGCTGCGACAGGAAGCGCTCGATCTTGCGGGCGCGGGCAACCGTCTGCTTGTCCTCTTCCGAAAGCTCGTCCATGCCAAGAATCGCGATGATATCCTGCAGCGACTTGTAGCGCTGCAGGATCGACTGCACCTGGCGGGCAACCTGGTAGTGCTCTTCGCCGACGACCATCGGGTCGAGCATGCGCGAGGTTGAGTCCAGCGGATCGACGGCCGGATAGATGCCCTTTTCCGAGATCGCGCGGTTGAGCACGGTCGTGGCGTCGAGGTGGGCGAAGGACGTCGCCGGCGCCGGGTCGGTCAAGTCGTCGGCCGGCACGTAGATGGCCTGCACCGAGGTGATCGAGCCCTTGGTCGTGGTCGTGATGCGCTCCTGCAGCGCGCCCATGTCGGTCGCCAGCGTCGGCTGGTAACCCACGGCGGAAGGAATGCGGCCGAGCAGAGCCGACACTTCCGAGCCCGCCTGCGTGAAGCGGAAGATGTTGTCGACGAAGAACAGCACGTCCTGGCCCTGGTCGCGGAAATATTCAGCGACGGTGAGGCCGGTCAGGCCGACGCGGGCGCGCGCGCCCGGCGGCTCGTTCATCTGGCCATAGACGAGTGCTGCCTTCGAGCCCTGGCCGCCGCCCTTCTTGTTGACGCCCGATTCGATGAACTCGTGATAGAGGTCGTTGCCTTCGCGGGTGCGCTCGCCGACGCCGGCGAACACCGAGAAGCCGCCATGCGCCTTGGCGACGTTGTTGATCAGCTCCTGGATCAGCACGGTCTTGCCGACGCCGGCGCCGCCGAACAGGCCAATCTTGCCGCCGCGGGCGTAAGGCGCAAGCAGGTCGAGAACCTTGATGCCGGTGACCAGGATTTGCGCTTCCGTCGACTGATCGACATAGGCCGGAGCGGGCTGGTGGATGGCGCGCATTTCGACGCCGTCGACCGGGCCTTCCTCGTCGACCGGCTCGCCGATGACATTGATGATGCGACCGAGCATGCCAGGACCGACCGGAACCGAGATCGGCGCGCCGGTGTCAAAGACGTCCTGGCCGCGGACGAGACCTTCGGTCGAGTCCATGGCGATGCAGCGCACGGTGTTCTCGCCGAGATGCTGGGCGACCTCGAGCACCAGGCGGTTGCCGACATTGTCGGTCTCCAGCGCGTTCAGAATGGCCGGCAGGTGATCGTCGAACTGCACGTCGACGACGGCGCCGATGACCTGGCGGACCTTGCCGGCGGCGCCGACGCGCTTGGCCGCAACGCTGGCTGCGGAAGCCGCGGCCTTGGCCGGAGCGGCCGCCTTCTTCGCCGGAGCAGCGGCCTTCGCGGCGGCTGCCGGGGCCTTTGCCGCCTTCGGGGCCGGTGCTTCCTTGGCCGCGGTCTTCGGGGTAGCTGCTTTCGCCATCGTCTTTGCCCTTTTCGTCTATCCGTTGTTCACGCCGCTGCGAGGTCTCAGACCCCGCCCGCGCGTGCCTAGAGCGCCTCGGCGCCCGAAATGATCTCGATCAGTTCCTTGGTGATCTGCGCCTGCCGCTGGCGGTTGTAGGTGATCGACAGCTTGTTGATCATGTCGCCGGCATTGCGCGTCGCATTGTCCATCGCGCTCATCTTGGCGCCCATCTCGCCGGCCGCATTTTCCAGCAGCGCGCGGAATATCTGCACCGCGATGTTGCGCGGGATGAGGTCGGAGAGGATCTCGCCCGGCTCCGGCTCATATTCATAGACGGCATTACCGCCACTGGTCGCCTCGGGAGCGGTCGATCCGGCGGCTCCTGCCGGGATGATCTGCTGCGCCGTCGGGATCTGGCTGATCACCGACCTGAACTGCGAATAGAACAGCGTGCAGATGTCGAAGCCGCCCTCGTTGAAGAGGTGGATGACCTTGCGCGCGATCGCATCGGCATTGACGAAGCCCAGCGTCTTCACTTCGCGCAGGTCGACACGCTCCAGGATCATCGAAGCATAGTCGCGGCGCAGGATGTCATAGCCCTTCTTGCCGACGCAGATGATCTTCACCTGCTTGCCGTCGGCCAGCAGCCGGCGGATGTGGTCGCGGGCGAGACGCGCGATCTGCGAGTTGAAGCCGCCGCACAGGCCGCGCTCGGCCGTGCAGACGATAAGCAGATGCACATCGTCCCGGCCGGTGCCCGTCATCAGCGCCGGGGCATCGCCGCCGCCGCCGATCGCCTGGGTGATGTTGGCCAGGACCGCGCCCATGCGCTCGGAATAGGGTCTGGCTGCTTCCGCAGCTTCCTGCGCGCGACGCAGCTTCGCCGCGGCGACCATCTGCATCGCCTTGGTGATCTTCTGCGTCGCCTTGACCGAGGCGATACGGTTACGAAGGTCTTTTAACGAAGCCATGCTTCAAACCTGATCCCGTCCAGCTTCGTTCAAGCGAAGGTCTTGGCGAAGGCGTCGATCTCGGCCTTGAGCTTGGCGCGCAAATCGTCCGATAGCGCCTTCTCCTTGCGGATAGCATCGAGCACATCCTTGCCGGCCGAGCGCATATGGCTGAGCAGCCCATGCTCGAACTTGCCGACCTGGCCGAGCGGCAGCTTGTCGAGATAGCCGTTGACGCCGGCGAAGATCACCGCGACCTGTTCCTCGACCTTGAGCGGCGAGAACTGCGGCTGCTTGAGCAGCTCCGTCAGGCGCGAACCGCGATTGAGCAGACGCTGCGTTGCGGCGTCGAGGTCGGAGCCGAACTGCGCGAAGGCAGCCATTTCGCGGTACTGCGCGAGCTCGCCCTTGATCGAGCCGGCAACCTGCTTCATCGCCTTGATCTGCGCCGAGGAGCCGACGCGCGACACCGACAGGCCGACGTTCACCGCCGGACGGATGCCCTGGAAGAACAGGTTGGTTTCAAGGAAGATCTGGCCGTCGGTGATCGAGATCACGTTGGTCGGGATGTAGGCCGACACGTCGTTGGCCTGCGTCTCGATGATCGGCAGCGCGGTCAGCGACCCGTTGCCGTTGTCGTCATTGAGCTTGGCGGCGCGCTCGAGCAGGCGCGAGTGCAGGTAGAAAACGTCGCCCGGATAAGCTTCGCGGCCCGGCGGGCGGCGCAGCAAGAGCGACATCTGGCGGTAGGCGACGGCTTGCTTCGACAGATCGTCATAGCTGATCAGCGCATGCATGCCGTTGTCGCGGAAATATTCGCCCATGGTGCAGGCGGTGAACGGCGCCAGGAACTGCATCGGTGCCGGATCGGACGCGGTGGCGGCGACGATGATCGAATATTCGAGCGCGCCGCGCTCTTCCAGCACCTTGACGAACTGCGCGACGGTCGAGCGCTTCTGGCCGACGGCGACGTAGACGCAGTAGAGCTTTTCCTTTTCGGGGCCGTTGTCGTGCACCGACTTCTGGTTCAGCATCGTGTCGAGGATAATGGCGGTCTTGCCGGTCTGGCGGTCGCCGATGACCAGCTCGCGCTGGCCGCGGCCGACCGGGATCAGCGCGTCGATAGCCTTGAGGCCGGTCGACATCGGCTCATGCACCGACTTGCGCGGGATGATGCCGGGCGCCTTGACGTCGACACGCTTGCGTTCGGTTGCCTTGATCGGGCCCTTGCCATCGATCGGATTGCCCAGCGCGTCGACGACGCGGCCGAGCAGGCCCATGCCGACAGGCGCGTCGACGATGGCGCCGGTGCGCTTGACGGTGTCGCCTTCCTTGATGTCGCGGTCGTTGCCGAAGATGACGACGCCGACATTATCGGCTTCGAGGTTCAGTGCCATACCGCGGATGCCGCCGGGGAATTCGACCATCTCGCCGGCCTGGACATTGTCGAGGCCGTATACGCGGGCGATGCCGTCACCGACGGACAGAACCTGACCGACTTCGGAGACCTCGGCCTCCTTGCCGAAATTCTTGATCTGGTCTTTCAGAATTGCGGAAATTTCCGCGGCGCGGATGTCCATCAGCCGACCTCTTTCAGTGCAAGCTTGAGCGAATTGAGTTTGGTTTTGAGCGACGTATCGATCTGGCGCGAGCCCATCTTGACGATCAGGCCGCCGAGCAGCGACGGATCGACGGTCATGGCGATGGCCACATCCTTGCCGGCGATGCTCTTCAGCGTCGCCTTGAGTTCAGCCTGCTGCGCATCCGTCAGCGCATGCGCCGAGGTGACCTCGGCGGATGCCTCGCCGCGATGGTCGGCTGCAATCTGGCGGAACGCCTTGATCATGCCGGGCACCGCGAACAGGCGGCGGTTCTTGGCCACGACGCGCAGGAAATTGCCCACTAGGCCAGTGATATTGGCCTTGTCGGCGATGGCGGCGATGGCCTTTGCCTGGTCCTCGCTGGAAAACACCGGGCTGTTGATCAGCCGCGAGAGATCGTCGCTGTCGTTGAGCATTGCCTCGAAGCTGGCAAGGTCGGCCTCGACCTGGGCGACCGAATTGTCCTGCAGCGCGAGCTCGAACAGCGAGCCGGCATAGCGCTCTGCGACAGCTGAGATTGGCGATGACGATTGGGCCACGGACCGTCTTTTCTCTTGTCTGACAGGCCGCAGATTGTTGGCGCGAGCGAAAACTCTGGCTAAATCTTTGACCTTACTGCGATTTTTCCAAGCACGGAGGTGCGGCTTCCGCTATCCCCGGTCGAAAGTCGATTGCCGTCTAGCACAGGCTTTTTAAGACCGCAATGCATCGTCCGGCATGGTTTTCAGGCACTTTTGTCGCATCACGCCGATAAGGCCAAGCTCAAGCGCCGGATTAGTCGCGGATTCACGGCACCAAGCCGAAAGCAAAGGCTAGCGGCAGCGCCGCCAGCGCCAATTCAACCACGATCGAAATCCAGTTGAAAGGGGTGTTGGCGCCATCCGACATCATCGACAAAAGCCGGCCGAAGGCGGTGAACAGCCAGGAGAAGCCCAGCGCCATGTAGAGCAGCGGCTGCGCCAAGAGAATGCAGCACAGGCTGACGCCGAGGTAGAAGCCCGACATGCGGCCGCGTCCCTCGGCGATCGCCGCCGCTTTCTCCGGCCTCGGCTGCAGGCGCAGCACGCGAAACGCAAGCCCGGGCGCCAGGAACAGGAACAAGCCGAGGGCCAAGGTCAAGATGGCGCTCGACCAGGCCAGCCATTCGCCCTGGCTCGCCGGCCACGGAAACGCGAACTCCATAAATCCCCCTCTTATTTCTTGTTCTGAAACACCGGCATTCTAGCGAGGGAATGAAAGCGCGCCAGAGGACGGCGGGCACATTAGAAGTGGCGCAATCAGGCGAGCGCGAAATCGACCGCGGCCGCGGCATGGATGCGTGTCGTGTCGAAAACCGGAACGTCGAAATCCCCCTGGCCGATCAGCATGGTGATCTCGGTGCAGCCCATGATGACGCCATCCACCTGGTCGGTGCGCCGCATCCGGCCGATCTCGTCGAGATAGGCGGATTTCGATTCGGATTTGACGATGCCCTGGCAGAGCTCGTCATAGATCACCTTGTGCACCATGTTGCGGCCGGCCTGGTCCGGCACCACGGGTTCCAGGCCGTATTTGCCGGCGAGACGGCCCTTGTAGAAATCCTGCTCCATGGTGAAGCGCGTTGCCAGCAGCGCCGGCCGCTTCACTCCGGCATCGAGGACAGCCTGCGCCGTGGCGTCGGCGATATGGATGAGCGGGATCGATATGGCCGCCTGCACCGTGTCGGCAAGCTTGTGCATGGTGTTGGTGCAGATCACCAGGCCCTCGGCGCCGCCCGCCTCCAGCTTGCGCGCGGCTTCCACCAGAAGAACGCCGGCACCTTCCCAGTCGCCGGCATGCTGCCGTTCTGCAATCTCGGCGAAATCGAACGACCACAACAGCAGCTTGGCCGAGTGCAGCCCGCCCAGCCGCTCGCGCACGATCTCGTTGAGCAGGCGGTAATAGATGGCGGTCGATTCCCAACTCATGCCGCCGATCAGGCCGAGGGTTTTCATAAGCGACCACTCCGTTGGGGCTGTCTCTCCCGCTTATAGGAAGCTCTGCGGATCGATGTCGACCTGCACCCTGACCGAGCCGCGCAGCTTCGGCCCTTCCGCCAGCATGGCCCGGATAAAACCCTGCATGTCGGCGCGGCGTTCGCCTTGCACCAGCAGGCGGAAACGATGGCGGCCGCCGATCAGCGACAAGGGCGCCTCGGCCGGACCGAGCACGAAGAGGTCGGAAGCTTGCGGCGCCGCGCGCCGCAAGCCCCGCGCATGGCTTTCGGCCTCGCCCCTGGTCGCGGCACTCACGATGATGCCGGCCAATCGGCCAAACGGCGGCAGCGCCGCGCGTTCGCGCTCGGCGATCTCGCGCTCGTAAAAGGCTTCCGAATCGCCCGAGACGATGGCGCGCATCACCGGATGATCCGGCTGGTAGGTCTGCAGCAGGCCGAGGCTCTTCTTGCCGGTGCGGCCGGCGCGGCCCGTCACCTGGCTGAGCAGTTGGAATGTGCGCTCGGCGGCGCGCGGATCGCCATTGGCCAATCCCAGATCCGCATCGACCACACCGACCAGCGTCATGCCGGGAAAATTATGCCCCTTGGCGACCAGTTGCGTGCCGATGACGATGTCGGCTTCGCCATTGGCGACGGCTTCCAGCTCGAGCCGCAGCCTGCGCACGCCGCCCAAAAGGTCTGATGAGAGCACGATGGTGCGGGCATCGGGAAAATGCCCCACCACCTCCTCGGCAATGCGCTCGACGCCTGGGCCGCAGGCCACCAGATGGTCGAGCGTGCCGCATTCCGGGCAGGCTTCCGGCCGCCGCTCGTTGTGGCCGCAGTGATGGCAGACGAGCTGGCCGCGAAAGCGATGCTCGACCAGCCAGGCCGAGCAGACCGGGCAACCGAAGCGGTGGCCGCAGACGCGGCAGAGTGTCAGCGGCGCATAACCGCGCCGGTTGAGGAAAAGCAGCGACTGCTCGTTTTTCTCCAGCGTCCGCCGCATCTGCTCCAGCAAGACCGGCGACAGGAAGCCGCCCCGCGCCGGCGGCGCGCGTCGCATGTCAATCGATTTCAGGTCGGGGAGCGCCGCCTCGGCAAAACGAGCCGACAGCACCGCGCGATGATAGCGGCCCTGGCTGGCATTGACCCGGCTTTCCACCGAGGGCGTGGCCGAGGCGAGCACGACCGGGAAGCCGCCGATATGGCCGCGCACCACCGCCATGTCGCGCGCATTATAGAAGACGCGGTCTTCCTGCTTGTAGGCGGGATCGTGCTCCTCGTCGACGACGATCAGGCCGAGTTCCTTGAACGGCAGGAACAGCGCCGACCGCGCGCCGGCGACGACGCGCACGCCGCCCTCGGCCACCTGACGCCAGACGCGTTCGCGCATCCGGGGCGGCAGGTCGGAATGCCACTGCGCCGGCTTGGCGCCGAACCGGTCCTGGAAACGTTCCAGGAAGGCATGCGTCAGCGCGATTTCCGGCAACAGGATGAGCACCTGCCTGCCCTTGTCTAGCGCCGCCGCAATCGCCTCGAAATAGACTTCCGTCTTGCCGGATCCGGTGACGCCGTCGAGCAGCGTGACGTTGAAGACATCGGCAGCGACAGCGGCGCGCAGCTTCTCCGCCGCCGCTTTCTGGTCAGGCATCAATTCCGGCACGGCATGAGAAGGGTCGGGCGCCGCCACCACCGGCCGCGGCGGGATCATCACCGTCTCGAACACGCCCTGTGCCCGCAACCCGTCGATGACCGTCGAGGACACGCCCGCGGCATGCGCCAGCCCCGAGCGCGTCCAGGCAAGGCCGCCCTCCGCGGTTTCGAGCACTCGCCGCCGCGCGTCAGTCAGCCGGTCGGGCTCGGCAAGCGTGCGCTGCAATCCTTCGATCCATGGCTCCGGATCGAACGCCTCCGGCGCGCGCAGCAGCATACGGGCCACCATGCCGGGGGCAGAGAGCGTGTAATGCGCGATCCAGTCGACGAAGCGGCGCATCGCTCTGTCGATCGGCGGACAGTCGAACACCTCCTCGATCGGCCGCAATTTCTTCGGATCGACGGTCTCGACCGCGCCATCCCAGACGATGCCGGCCACCTGCCGCGGCCCGAGGGGCACGCGCACGATCGAGCCCGGCACCACGCGCATGCCGGGCGGCACGGCATAGGTGTAGGGCCGTTCGGCGGGCATTGGCACCAGCACGGGCGCGGCTGCGATAAAGGGCGAATCTTCGATCATCGGGCGTGACCTTGCCCCGACTTTGCTCTAGATCAAAGGGGACCCTCGCATGTGCCTGGCGGGCGCCAGGCGATCCCCAAGGAGACCGCCATGAAGTTTTTTGTCGACACCGCTGACATCAAGGAAATTAAGGAACTCAACGATCTGGGGCTGCTGGACGGCGTCACCACCAACCCCTCGCTGATTCTGAAATCGGGCGGCAAGATTTCCGAAGTCACCAAGCAGATCTGCGACATCGTCGAAGGCCCGGTCTCGGCCGAGGTCGTGGCCACCGAATACAAGGACATGATGGCCGAGGCCGAGGTGTTGGCCAAGATCGCGCCGAACGTGGCCATCAAGGTGCCGCTGACGCTGGACGGCCTGAAGGCCTGCAAGACCATCCGCACCGAAATGAACCGCATGGTCAACGTGACGCTCTGCTTCTCGGCCAACCAGGCGCTGCTCGCCGCCAAGGCCGGCGCCTCCTTCATCTCGCCCTTCGTCGGACGCATCGACGACACCGGCTCGGACGGCATGGAGTTGATCTCGGAAATCCGCACCATCTACGACAATTACGATTTCAAGACCGAGATCCTGACTGCTTCGGTGCGCACGGTGAACCACGTCAAGCAAGCCGCGCTGATCGGCGCCGATATCGTCACCGCGCCGCCGGCGACGCTGAAGGCGCTGGTCAATCACCCGCTGACCGACAAAGGCCTCGCCGCCTTTCTCGCCGACTGGGCCAAAACCGGCCAGAAGATCGGCTGAGACCGGAGCAGTTCCAGGAAAAGTGTGTAACGATTTTCCGTCTGGGAATTGCGCAAGGCAAAAAGCAACTGAGTAGCAAAGGAGGCCGGGCAACCGGCCTTTTTTCGTGGCAAAGTGCCTATGCCTTGCCAGGTCACCTGCCTCGGCGATTGGCCGGAACGCCCATCGCGATCGTCATCCACGGGCGGAGCAAGGAGCGAAGCGACGCGCGCAGACCCGAGGATCCATTCCGTGACATACGAGCGTCGCAACGGTGCAGAATTCTGCTCCGCCGCACCTTCAGGCCGAGGTAACGGAATGGCAACTGTGTTCATGCGAATGCGGTTTTGTCGCGCATGATGGCGTTGAGGACGACGAGGAGCTT
>NZ_JAIUHK010000014.1:0-140078 GCF_020165075.1 Mesorhizobium sp. CA4 | reverse complement strand
AACCTGCCAAGCAGGCGAGCCTTCTTGCCTTCAATCTTGACAGGGAACATGAGAGACTTCGAGGTGCTGAGCGGGCGCGTCAGCTTTCGGCAGGGGTCAACATCGCCGCAACCAGCGAATCGAGCGTAACCTCGCCGACTGCGCTTCCGTGACCATCGACTATGTGCGCGATGCGGCAGCCGGTCGCTGTCATCGCTTTGACGGCATCCTCAAGTGAGGCGTCGCCCTCTATTGCGGGCCCGACGGGTGGACGCCCACTGAGTTCACTCATGATCGAGGCGGCCTTCACCACCTTGCTGCGATTAACCTCGCGCACGAACCGGGCAATATAGTCATCGGCCGGCCGCAACATGATGTCTTGTCCGGTGCCTTGCTGGAAGATCTGTCCATCTCGCAGAATGGCGATCCGGTCACCCAGGCGTAACGCCTCGTCAAGGTCGTGCGTTATGAAAACGATGGTCTTTCTGATCTCTTTCTGGAGTTTGAGAAGCACAGTTTGCATATCGACCCGAATAAGGGGATCGAGCGCCGAGAAGGCTTCATCCATGAGCAGTATCGGCGCATCATTGGTCAGCGCTCGTGCCAAGCCGACACGCTGCTGCATGCCGCCAGACAGCTGATTTGGGTATCGATCCTCGAAGCCCTTCAGTCCGACGCGTTCAATCCAGCGCATCGCAGGCTCGAGCTGCCTTGCCCGGGTCAACCCTCGGATTTCGAGGCCGTAAACGACATTTTCGAGGACGTTTCTATGCGGCAGTAGCGCAAACTTTTGGAACACCATGGCGGTCTAGTTGCGCCGAAACATGCGCAATTCAGCACTGTTCATCTTGACGACATCGGTTTCACCGACCAGCACTTGGCCGGCGGTGGGGTCGATCAACCTGTTGATATGCCGGATGAGGGTCGATTTGCCGGAGCCGGACAGTCCCATGATGACCTGAACGGCCCCAGCTGACATATCGATGTTGATATCCTTGAGACCAAGCACATGGCCATGCCGTTGGTTCAGTTCTGCCTTGCTCATCCCCTGCCTGACAGGTTCGATGAAGGCTGCCCCATTCGGGCCAAAAATCTTGTAGAGCGACCTGATTGAGATGGCGGCGCCGATCTTGTCAGCCATGACCGACCTCGCGGTGACGCTGAAGACGCCTGCCAAAGGCCTGGCTGATGCGATCAAAGATGATCGCGATGCCGACGATGGCCAAGCCGTTGAAAACGCCGAGTGTGAAGTACTGATTGGAAATGGCTCTCAACACTGGCTGACCCAGTCCTTGGACCCCAATCATCGCCGCGATCACCACCATGGCGAGGGCCATCATGATGGTTTGATTGATGCCGGCCATGATGGTCGGCAGAGCGAGCGGCATCTGCACGTTCCTCAACTTTTGCCAATTGGAGGAGCCAAATGCGTCGGCGGCCTCCAGAACATGTCGACCAATCGGATTCCCAGATTTGTCAGCCGTATCATCGGCGGCACGGCATAGATAACCACGGCGATAAGTCCGGGAACCTTTGCTATTCGAGCAGCATGACGACAGGGATCATGTAGACGAAGCTTGGCATCGTTTGCATCACGTCAAGCACCGGGTTCACTACCCGCTCAAATCGGTCCGAACGAGACATCCCTATTCCGATCGGAATGCCCACCACTATTGCGATGACCGTGCAGACGAAGATCATTGAGATCGTCTTCATCGTGTCCTCCCACATTCCAAACAGCCCGATGACAACGAGCGTGGCGACGGAGCCGAACACCACTTTCCAACTGCGGCTGGCAAGCTAGGCAATCACGGCGATGACGAGGAGGAAAATCGGCCAGGGAGTGGCAAGCATCATTCGCTCGGAGTGAATCAAGAACGATTGAAGCGGGTCGAAGAACGATTCTATGCTGTCTCCATAGGCGCGCGTAAATCCGCGGAAACTCTCGTGACCGACTTCTTGAGAGCGGTAAGAAGCGCGTCGTTCAATGTCGGAAATTTTGAGAACCACTCCATGGGTGCATCTCGCAATCCTAGTGCAGAAAGCGAGGGGAAACGGCGACGTCAGCCGCCGTTCCCCCAAAGGTGAGCTACAATAGTCCTAGAGAGAGGCCTTGACCTTTGCAGCGACCTCCGGCGACACCCACTTGGTCCAGACGTCCGGCTGCTCTTGCAGGAAGTGTTTGGCACCGCCCTCGCCGGTAGCTTGGTTGTCAGACATCCAGGCTAGCAATGCGTTGACCGTCGCATTGCGCCAATTGCGATGTTTCAGATACTCAATTGCCGGGCCGGCCCGATCAGCAAATTTTGTCGTGACGATCGTCTGAACCGAGTCCTTTGGCCATTCGTTCGGCTGGGCTCCGGGCAGTCAGCGACGGTATTGCAGCGTTTCCATTCCGCCTTCTCAAAAGGCGGGTCCTCGGGCGACGGAAACAGTTCCGGATGCTTCAGGGCGTCCTGAATGGTCTTGATGTCGGGATGCGCGTCGGCGACATATCTGGGAATGAACCAGCCCTGCACGGCTCCATCGCTCAAGGCCTCTCCAACGGAGACGATCTTCTTGTCGTTCAGTCCCCGGTTCACAAGCTCCGGCTGCAGATCGACCCACCTTCCGGCGCGATGTCCGGCTGGCCCTTTTCGATCATCGAGGTCAGAGTTGGTACTGTGTCACCTTGCACGACTTGCGCGTTGCAGCCATAGCCAGCACTCAAGATGATCTTGTCGATGTTAGCCAGAACCTCGGCTGATTGCCACGTCATGCTCGCGATCGTAACATCTCCGCAGCTGTCTTGCGCATAGGCGGCGCCTATGCTGAAAGCACTCGCCACGGTCGCGAATGCGATGGTTTTGTATAAACGAAGCATGTGTTTCTCTCCCTTGAACTTCGTTGCTGATCGAGACACGCCGGTCTGTGCCGGCTTGCGTTGAGGCCGCGATTTCCCAATCGCACGCCTTCCTCACCCGTCGTTGGTCGACGGCACATCTACCCGTCCGACCTTGCCAGCCAGAACGCGAAGCGACGCAATCCGATCAAGCATGCCTATGATTGCACCGTTTCGCTGAACCGCGAATGGGGTGTCGCCTTCAACAATAAGCGGGGCGAATTGTTGAACCGTTTCATCGTGATCTGTGGTTGGCGCTCCCGCGTCGACCTGGCCGGAATGAAGCAGCAGTCTTTCTGCTTGCACGACCTTCGCGGGAGCGATCGATTCAACGAACCTGGCGACATAATCATTGGCGGGATCCAGGACGAGGTCTTGCGGCGTCCCTATCTGCACAATCTCGCCATCCTTCATGATGGCAATCCGGTCGGCCATTCTGATTGCTTCATCGAGATCATGGGTGATGAAGACGATTGTCTTGGCAAGTTCGCCCTGGATACGCAGAACTTCTCCTTGTAGATCGCGCCGTATCAGGGGGTCTAGGGCGGAGAACGGCTCATCGAGAAGCCACAATTCGGGATCCAGAGCAAGCGAACGCGCGATGCCGACCCTTTGTTGCTGGCCGCCGGACAGTTCGGATGGCCGGCGGTTCTCAAAGCCAGACAGTCCAACCATCTCGATCATCTGCATGGCGCGCTCGCGGCGCATGGTCTTTTGGCGGCGCTGCACCTCGAGCGGAAACTCGACGTTGCTGAGAACGGTCCGATTGGGCAGCAAGGCAAAGCTTTGAAAGACCATGCCCATCCGGTTGCGACGAAGCTCGACGAGCTCGGTGTCAGGTATCCGCCGCAAATCCTTCTGGTCAAAGAAGAGATCGCCCGTGGTCGGCTCGATCAACCATGGCAAGCATCGCAGCAAGGTTGATTTTCCGGAGCCCGACAAGCCCATAATGACGAACACCTCGCCTCTCGCGACCTCGAAGGTGGCTGCCCGGCCCGCCGCAACCCAGCCCCGTTTAGCCAAGTGTTCGCGAGATAAAGTGGGCCCGTCCGCCGAGGCAAAGTCGCGGGGCGCCGCCCCATAGACCTTCCAAAGATTTCGTACCGATAGCGCGCTCTGGTTCAGGGGTGTTGCTGGACGGTCCATAGCTGATTGCGATCGGGTGTTGTCGTTGAATCGTGCATTCATCAGCTACAACCTCACTCCGACGCTTGCTGCGGCATTGCGCGCAGCTGCCCGCATAAGCGAATCGGCAGCCAACGCGATCGCAGCGACAGCGAGCCCGGCAACCATGCCGTCTCCAACCCGCATGCGTGAAAGGGCGATAAACACTTGCTGGCCAAGGTCGCGCGTACCCACCAGGGCAGTGATGACGAGCATGGCGATTGCCATCATGACCGTCTGGTTGATGCCTAGCAGCAGGGTCGGAAATGCCTCCGGCAAACGAATCCAGCGTAAGGTCTGCGAGGGACTTGCTCCGCTCATCCGCGCTAGTTCGAGGCGGCTCTCGGACACATGCGCGAACGAATGCATGGCGTAACGAACCGCTGGCGCGACCGCATAGCTCGTGATCGCCAACACCGCAGAAAAGTCGCCGTTTCGAAACAGCATGACAGCTGGAAGGAGATAGACCAGGGTCGGGAGGGTTTGAAGCGTGTCCAGGAACAGTTCGGCACCTGGCCGCCAGGACTCATGGCGCGCGAACCAGTAGCCGACCGGAACGCCGATCAGCAACGACAAAACGGCACCAAGCGACACCAGATATACGGAAACCACGGCAGGCTGCCAGTAACCCGTCACAACAACGAAGAAGCAAAGCCCAGCTACGAGTGCCCCGCAGCGAGGCCCGCCCAACCAGAGCCCCCATGCCGTCAGGAAGGTGACGACCAAGGACCACGGCAGGGCCAGAAGGAAATTCTTGGTTGGGTTCATGACGTTCAAAAGCGCGAAGGTCCTGATGCCATCCAGCACGTCGAACAGGTGGATGTTCATCCAGGTAACCAGTCCGTTCCACATTGGCGCAGTGGTCAAGTACGAATCTGCTGGCCAGGTCTGCAGTGCCGGGATCACCCATGTCGCCGCCAACGACAGGATCAGCAGACTGATTGCGGTGCTTCGCTTAACGGGCCATCGCAAGGAACTTGTTGGCGACGCCGAGATCAGGTGCCGAGCCATCGCCTGGCAGAAGCGGTCAAGAATGACAGCCAGCACGACGATCGCAAGTCCAGCCTCCAGAGCGTGACCAATGTCGAGCTTCCGCAGCATGGTAAGCACGACATAGCCAAGCCCGCCCGATCCAATCATGGAGGCCACGATGACCATGTTCAGGCAAGCCATTACAGCCTGGTTGATGCCGATAACGATTATCGGCATTGCCAAGGGCAGCTTGATCTTCCAGTAGGTCTGGCTTCGGCTGGCCCCCGTCATGACGCCGAGTTCGAGAGCTTCTGTCGGGACTGACTTAAGCCCTAGAATGGTGGCATGCACCATTGGCGGAAGCGCGTAGATGACCGTTGCCGCGAAGGCCGCACTTGGTCCATATCCAAGGAAGAGCAGCGTCGGAACCAGATAGGCGAACACCGGCACCGTTTGCATGACATTCATTGCGATCGCCACGGCTCGGTCGGTCGCACGGTTGTGCAACGCTGCGGTACCAATCGCCAGCCCCAGGATGATGGCCGCCACTGTCGAAATGAGAACGCTGGACAGTGTCATCATAGCGTCAGCCCAAAGGCCAAACGCTGCGACGTAGAGCAAGCCGAACGCCGCGGACAATCCCAGGCGCCAGCCGCCAAGTCGCCAACCCAACGCGCCGCTGATGGCAAGCACGGTGAACCAGCCAAGGGGAGGGACGATCGTGACCACATTCTCGCCGAAGCCTGACCGCCAGCCCGTCGTCAGCAGCACGTTGAGCGCATTCATCGGCATATCGACGATCCGGGCAGTGGCGCGCGTGATCTGCGATATTTTGACTGGCCCCAGCATTGCCTCACGCGCTAGCCAGTTCAGGAAGTCGCCAAGCCACCTGGCCAGCGGGAGGACCAACTGATCTGGATAGTCGAGGCGGGCTTGCGGCAAAAAAGGATGCCAGGCGGGCATCGAGACTATCGCGAGGAGCATCAGCAGGGCGGTGCAGGCAAGGAATATCTGACGATGGCCAGCGCTCAGCATGGCCGGCCATCGTCGAATTTTATTGCGTCAACCGTCTTCATTTCGCGCAGGACGTCCACTTCTGCCACGTCGGCTCGTTCTTGCCGATCCACTCGGCCGCAACGTCTTCTGCCTTCTTGCCATCGAGGTCGACTTCAGCGGCCATCTCGCTGAGCGTCTTGCTGTCCATATCGTAGGACTTGATGAATTCGTAAGCACAAGGCCACTTCTTTTCCCCTTCGGCCCAGGCCATCTTCTTGATCCAGCCTTCCGGTTTGCCGCAATCGTAAGCCTTGTCCTTGTTGATGCCCCAGGATGGATCCGAATAGCAGGCCGGCTCGTATTTAGGGAATTGCACCCATTCGCCTTTGAACTTGGCGGGCACCCAATGGGGCGTGTAGACCCACAGCATGATCGGCGCCTTGCGCTCATACGCCGACTGCAACTCGGCAAACAGACTAGCTTCCGTGCCCGCGTTCACCACTTCGAATGGCAGACCAAGCGCCTGGACGCGCTCAACGTCGAAGCCACCCCAGTCGACCGGACCCGACAGGTAGCGTCCCTTGGGAGCGGTTTCCGGCGTCGAGAACGCCTCCGCGCACTTGGGATCCTTCAACGCCTTCCAATCGGGAAGACCAGGGCATTTCTCCTTCATGTAGATCGGATACCACCACTCCTCCTTCGCAGGGGCCGACAGCGAACCCATATCGAGGATTTTCCCGGTCGCCAGGGACTTCTCGAATGCCTCGCGTTGCGTAGTGGCCCAGGTCTCCATCCCGATGGTGAGATCGCCGTTTTCGAAGGCGGGATAACGTGCCGAGTCGTCCGCGGGGACGTATTGGATCGTATAGCCGAGTTTCTGAAGTAGCTGGCCTGCGATCTGTGCCTGGACCACGAAACTCGTCCAGTTGCCGATCATCATGTTTATGGTGTCGTTCGATTCAGGAACACTTGCCGTGTGTGCGCTGGTTGAGGCGATCGCAAGCCCGAAGGCCAGAAGCGGAGCATAAGGACGCATTTCAGTTCTCCCATTAGTAATCCGGACAAAGTGGTTGTCTCGTCGTTACCCCTTTGCAAACCACCCATTGTCGACATAAAACGCCGAGCCGTTGATGAAGCTCGCTGCGTCGGACGCCAGGAATAGTGCCGCGCGCGCCACTTCATCCGGCTCGCAAAGACGGCCTTGTACGCCGGCTAGATCCGCTTCCGCCCATTTCTGGCCAAGGTGATCCAGTTCATCGACCTCGCGCAGGCCGTGCGCGGTCTTGACGAAGCCCGGCATGACACAATTGGCGCGAATGCCGCGGTCCCGATATTCCGTCGCGATCGACCGGGCGAGTTGGAGCACCGCCCCCTTGGTCATGCAGTATAACGCCTCAAAGGCAAATCCCTTCTCGCCGCCTATCGAAGATGTAATCACGATAGAGCCGCCGCCATGTTTCAGCATGCGGCGGACCACCTGCGTGCAAACCAGGAAGGCCGACCGGACATTGATGTTCATGAGCCTGTCGCAGTCTTCCTCCGTGGTCTCGTGGAATGGTCGAACAATGATCGTGCCGGCATGATTGAACAGCGTGTGGATCTGGCCGAACTCGCGGTAGATCGCCTGCAGCGCATTTTCCACGTCGACGCTCTTCGAAACATCCGCGCGAAGGAACCTCGCCCGTCCGCCTTCGTCGTTGATGTCGCGAGCCAGGTTCTCTCCAGCGGCGTGTCCAGGATCGCGACCGCCGCACCTTCACTTGCAAAGAGCCTCGAGGCCGCTGCCCCCATACCTCCAGCGCCTCCGGTAACAATGACGGTTCGGCCGGCAAAAGTTCTCCCGGTTGCGACGTGCCGTAGCGCTTCCGCCTTGTTCAGCATGCATTCCCTCTTAAAATGCGATAATGGTACAGGATATAGACCATTAGGACTTTCAATGTCCATCCCGTATAATCTCCATCACGATGAGGTCTTCGGATGAAGAAGGTTCGCGTGCTCCCGCGGCCCGTGTCGGCTTTGGACAAAATTTAGGCGGAAACCTTCAAAGCCACGCCTCTGGACTGTTTGACGCTCGCCCAAACGAATGGGCAATAAAGCCCTGGAGGAGAACATGAGCGAATTTCAAACAGACGGTTCGTGGCTGATTAACCGGCGGTCAGTGGTCAAACTGGGGGCCGCATCACTTGCAGCGTCGATGGTCGGCTTGCCGAAGTCCGCTCGTGCCGAACCCGAGAAAGGAGGCCATCTGCGCTTTGGCCTGCCACACGGCTCATCGGCCGATTCCCTTGATCCGGGAAAGATCGACAACGGGTTCTTGTTTGCTTTGGTCTATGCCGTTTTCAACAACCTCGTCGAGATTGACCCCGATGGCAAGGCGATCGGTGAACTGGCCGAAAGCTTCGAATCCGATGCGACGGCGAAAATTTGGACCTTCAAGATCCGCCCGGGTGTCGAGTTTCATGATGGCAAACCACTGAGCGTTGAGGACGTCGTCGCGTCCATCAACTTCCACAGAGGACCCAATACCAGCTCAGCGATGGCACCGTTGCTTGCAGATGTAGCCGACGTGAAGGCGGACGGCAGCGACAAAGTCGTAATGACGCTGTCGAGCGGCAACGTCGAGCTGCCCGGAGTGCTGGCCAGTCAAGGCTTCTTCATCAAGCAAGCCAAGGATGGAAAGATCGACGTAGCCTCGACCGTAGGTACTGGCGCCTACAAGCTGGAAAAGTTCGAGCCGGGGGTGATGGCCACGGGTGTGCGCAACGAACGCTACTGGAAGCAGGGGCGGGGGCATGCCGATCGGATGACGCTGCAGACCATATTGGACGCAGCGGCTCGCACAAATGCACTGCAGACAGGTGAAGTCGATGTCATTGACGGGGTCGATCTGAAGACCATCGGCCTCCTGAAGCGCAACCAGAAGATTCGAATTGATCGGGTAAAGGGTAATCTTCACTACACCTTTGCCATGTTTACGGATGCTGCTCCATTCAAGGACAACAATGTTCGGATGGCGCTGAAATTCGGCGTGGATCGTCAGCAGCTCATCGACAACGTTCTCTCCGGATATGGCTCGCTCGGCAACGACCATCCGATCGGCGAGGCCTATCCCGAAAAGGCTGCCTCACTGGAACAGCGCAACTACGACCCTGACAAGTCCAAGTGGCATCTCAAACAGGCCGGGCTCAATCAGCTGGACGTCTCGCTAAGCGCTGCTGACGCGGCTTTCACCGGCGCGGTCGACGCTGCCACGCTGTATTCGGAGAGCGCCAAGAAAGCGGGCATCAACATCAACGTTATACGCGAGCCCAATGATGGCTATTGGTCGAATGTGTGGATGGTGAAGCCGTTCTCAGCCGTTTTTTGGGGTGGTCTCGCGACGGCCGGCGCACAGCTTGAGCTTGCTTATGCCGCGAGCGCGGCATGGAACGACACGCATTGGAAAAACGGCAAGTTCAACCAGTTGCTGAGTGCATCGAAAACCGAGCTCGATACCGCCAAGCGCGTCAACCTGTTCTCGGAAATGCAGCAACTGATCCGTGACGACGGGGGAGCGGTGGTTCCGATGTTCGCCGATCTCGTCCTGGCGAGTTCCACCAAGGTCAACCACGGCAAGCTTGGCAGCCTTATCGGCATCGACAATTATCGGTTCGTCGAGCGCTGGTGGGTCGAACCCTAGACCGGGAAGAACCGGTAGCAGATAGGAGCCTTCGCGTAGCGGGGCTCCTACTCATCGTTCCTGCGCGTTTGGCTATTTCAGCGTAATGCGAACGTCGAGCTTGGTCACCCCGCTCATGAGCGGATTGTCCGACCACCTCACTGCATTGTCGCCCACGAGCTCCAGGGTGGCATGATGCTGGATGAGTGCGCCAACAAATGCTGCCGCTTCGCTTTTGGCCAGTATGTTGCCGAGGCAAGTGTGGATGCCGCGAGCAAATGACAGGTGGCGATTTGGCTGTCGCGCAATATCAAAGCGATCAGGCTCGACGAAAACCGAGTGGTCGCGATTGCCGCTGGCGAGCCAGGTGACGACGGTGTCGCCCTTGCGGACCTTCACGCCGGAGAGTTCACAATCCAGCTTGGCGACGCGTTCGGTCTCACGGAACGATCCGCGCAGCCTCAACGCTTCGTCTATGGCGCCCGACGCCAGTTCGGGAGCAATCTTCAGACGAGCATATTGATCTGGATGCTCAATCAACAACAAGAGCAGTTGCGAGAGCAGGTTCGTGGTCGTCTCGTTACCTGCATGCAATATGAACTTCGCCATCGAAACAGCTTCGTCCCGGCTGAGTTCCGAAGCCAACAACACGGAAAGCAGGTCATTTCGTTGAGAGCGGTGCGACTTGATCTTTGCCGAAAAGAAATCGGCCATCTCGTTGAGCGTCGCGCTTCCCGCCTGTTCCATCCAATCGTCAGGATGGTGCAGGAAGTTGGCAACGCCATCTATGCGGGCCAATTTCTCGGTCCATTCGCGCACTTTTGCGATCTCATCCTCTTCAATGGAAAGCATGAGACCGATCGTCGAGATCGTAAGCGGCGCGGCGATCTCGCTGACAAAGTCTATGACCTTGCCATTAGCCTTGGACAACAGGTTGGCCACCCGGCTCTCGATGGCGGCTTTCATGCCCGCCAGGGCCGCCGGCATGAACTGCCGCTTCACTGCGTTGCGACGACGCGTATGCTCTGGCGGGTCATCGAACAGAAGGATCATTGCATCGCCAAGACCGGCTTTGCGCACGGATTCTCCACGATCGCTTGACCACTTTTCGTGATCCTGGAGAACCGCCTCGCAATCGGCATAGCTGAATACCGAGACCAGGCGCTTCAGTGTATTGGTATGCACATATGGCTTGCCGGTCGCCCGCATAGCGGAAAGATGCTCGAACGGTGTCTGGGCGAATTCCGGCGACAGCGGATCGAATGTCATCAGCACAAGTCCCGATTTGCATGGGCTTCAAAAGGGGTGCGGCCGCTTCGAAGCGGCCGCCAAGCGCTGGGAGGATGCGCCACTATTTCTTGATACGGCGCGACTTGTGGAGGAAATCCATCTTCTCGGAGTCACCGAACTGAAAGGTCGCCATCCGATTATAGGAGTAGATCGGCAGATCCTGGACCGTCCACATGTAGGAATCCTCGGTTCCAGTGTTCCAATGCTCATGATAGGAATTTGACGGACACGAGAAAGTGTCGCCCGCCTCCCAATCGATGCGGTACTCGTTGATCGTCGAGTACCCGGTCCCGGAAATGACGTGATAGACCGAACCAGGTGTGTGTCGATGCATCTCGATGCACTCACCTGGGCGCAGCAGATGGACGGTCACCCACATGGTGGGGATGGTGGAATTGTAGTCGCTGTCGTTACCCTTCAGTGAGAGATAACGGGTGTTCCCGTCCCAGCGCCCGTCCTCCTTCATCGCAATGAGCTGCTTCTTGATTTCCTTCATCGACCAATGGGCAGGGCGCACTTCGAGCGGAAATGCACCGTCCATGTATTCGTTGTGGTTCTGCAACGACCCGGCGTCGGGGGCCACGGGAAAGAATTCAGTAGGCGTGGTGCTGTTGCGGCGCAGCGGCGGCTTGACAGTCATGACAGGCTCCTCGGGTCATGATGAGGACACTTATCCAGCTGCGACAGCCCTCCGTGCCCGTAACGGCTTCATCCTCCCAGAACAAACAATCTGAATTGTGCAACAGGCGACGCCGAGCGGGCGAAATGCGACGCGACACAAACACCTTTGGGCGGCTGCACGCCGCCATTCCTGCGACACCAAAGTGCATGGTTCAATCCGGATCCAGTCAGCTGCCTTGATAGTGGGAGGCCGCGGCCACTGCTGCGGCCAAGCCAGTCGGCGCTGCCAGCCGGGCCTGCGATTTGGACACCGCCGCGCCGGTCACCACACTTGCGGAGCTGGGCGCATACCTGCCGCAGAAAGCGCTTTGCCGAGATATGACACGGTAGGCGGCATATGGACGCCAAGTGCGTCAGGCGATTTCAGACAATCTGACGTCGAAAGTCACGGCGCCAAGGGCCTGCAATGATCTAGTGTCTCCTCGACTCAGGGGCCCGCGATCATGAACCGCAATACGCTTCTTGGCATTTCGTGCCTATGCATAGGGATATTTTCATTCTCAATGCAGGATGCCGTTCTCAAGGGCCTTTCTGGGAGGTTGCCGGTAACGGAAGCCATGACGGTTCGAGCAATGCTTGGCTTGCCGATACTAGGTTTAATAGTACATTGGACCGTCGGCTTACGTTCGATATTTCACCCAGTTCGGAAGATACTTATCGTGAGAGGGTCTCTTTCGTTTTCGGCCTTTATTTGCTACTATCTTGCGTTCCCCGCGCTCCCTCTGGCGGGTGCAATTGGATTATATTATACCGCACCCTTGATTATCTTGATATTGTCGTCCCTTTTCTTAGGAGAAAAGCTGAACTCCGTGAATTTGGCGTCGACCGCAATCGGTCTCGCCGGCGTTGCGGTCATGCTTAGACCCAGTACTGGTGTGTTCGAGCCGGCAGCGTTGTTATCTTTGCTTTCTGCGCTTCTCTATGGAATTTCGCAAATCCTTGCTCGTAGATTGGGTGGTGCTCTTAGCGCGCCGACCATGGCCTTTTATCAACACACGGTCTTTGCCTTGGGTGCGCCGTTCCTGGCATACATCATTGGCAACGTCGATTGGTCAGCCGTGACCCACCCGAGCATATTATTCTTGGTTCGCCCATGGGTATGGAACCCTTATGAAATTGGCGCGATGCTTTTGTGCGGTCTCTTCGCCGTGACTGGCACCTTGCTGCTTACGCAAGCGTATAGGGTGGCGCCGGCCAGCACGGTGACGATCTTCGAATACACCGGGCTGATTTGGGCACCCACCTGGGGCGCGCTATTTTATCATGAAATCCCAAGTGCCGGCACGATCTTGGGACTGGTCATGATAGCCGCGGCCGGGTTGCTCTCGGTGCTGGGACCTTCATGGCTGCTTCTCGTCCCATTACCCCAGAAGCCGAGTCCATGCCGGGATTGCCTCGAGGACAAAGCGGGCAGCCAGGTGTCGCGGTCGGGGCCTAGCTCGAGTGTGCGATCATTGAGAAGCTCGATGGACGCGCCGCCCACATCGGAAGGGCCCAAGCAGAATCCCAAATCCCACGCCTGCCCTGAATATTCGCCTGAGCGTCATCTCCGGGCCAAGCCTTCTCGCGGGTCCTGGTAGCTCGCGTCAACGGCGCGACAGTTTTCCTGATTCATGAAAAAGGGATGGCCGGATGCCGGCGTATTCGATCCTCCCTATGAGCCTACACCGAATTGCTCTGTCCTGGGTTCCAAGCTCGATCCAGACTGGCTCACCAAGACGTGCTCTATCCGTGAGTCGGCCTCGCGTTTTCATGGCCTTGATTGATATCGGCCGCATCTGCGGCGCAGAGCGCGTCGACTTCGCTCATTCATGTGTCGCATTCCGTCGGCAGTACGTGACGGCCAATGGTATTCGGTCCGAAGTTTAGAATGGACATGACACATACCATGGCTGGATCTTGGCGAAAGGTGCGCGTGTCTCGGATCACGTGCGAGACAGAAAGGATCAAGGCATTCGAGCTGACTCCGGAGGACGGGCAGCCTCTGTGGTCTTGGGCGGCGGGCGCTCATACTCGCGTCAAGCTGCCCTCTGGCACAGTCAGGCAATATTCGCTGGTGGGCGATCCGGATGATGTTTCGACATATCGTTTGGGCGTTCTTCGGGAACTGGCCGGTCGCGGCGGCTCCGCCGAGATGCATGAGGTCCTATGCGAAGGAGCCGTGATCGAGATTTCGGCTCCCATCAACAATTTTGCACTCGATGATGAACAGGTCCCGCATCTTCTGATTGCCGGCGGCATCGGCATCACGCCGATACTCAGCATGGCGCGTGTGCTGGCGAAGGAGGGGCGGGAATGGCGGTTGTTCTATTGCACCAGAACCCCTGCCGACACGGCATTCTTGCAGGATGTGCGTGCCCTGGAATCGCGTTGCGTCGAGTTCGTCCACGATGAGGGCGATGCTTCCCGGGGGCTGAACGTGCTGGATCTGCTTCGGTCGGCGCCCTTAGAAAGCCAAGTCTATGTATGTGGCCCACGCGGCTTGATCGATGCCGTCATTTACAAGGCGAAGGAAGCCAACTTCCAGGATTCGCGAATCCATTGGGAAGCGTTCACCGCATCCGGTACGCAACCCAAAGAAGAAAGGATCGCGGGCAGCTTCGAGATTGAGCTTCGCCGCTCGGACAAGATCCTTACCGTTCCACCGGACAAGACCATCCTCCAGGTCTTGCGTGCAGAGGGCATCCACGTCAAAAGCGTGTGCGAGGAGGGCTATTGCGGAACCTGCCTCACAGGCGTGCTGGAGGGCGTGCCGGACCATCGCGACGACGACCTGCTGACGCCTGAAGAGCGTGAGAGCAATGCGGTTATGACCGTGTGCTGCTCGCGTTCCAAGACAGCCAAGTTGGTTCTCGATCTCTGACCGGAAGCAGCCAAGCAAGACTGAAGTGGCCTTTGCTTGGCCCGGATCCATAGGTCGGGTCTAGCTTGCCAGGGACTGCAGCTCGGGCTTTGCGCTTATGCCGCCCTTTGGCTCGCAACGCCAGGATCGAGCATCGGCACGCGCTCCCCAACCCGTATCACCCCCGGATCGTAAGCCTTGCGGGCGAAAACCTCGAGCACGAAGGGCCGGAAGAATTCGACCGGCAGCGTCTCGTAGCCAGGGTCGAAGCTCGACTGGTCCCAGCGCTCGCAGAACTGGTCGCAGTCGTCGAAATAGGGGTGGCCGGCGAAGCGGTCGCGAGCATGCGGGTTGCCCCCCAGATGATGCGCGTAATAGAGGCGCTGGAAATCGCCGTGCTTTTCCACCACCCAGGTGCATTGCTCGCGCACGAAGGGTCTCAGGATCGAGGCAGCATACTCATCGTGATTATACGGTGCGTAAATGTCGCCAACGTCGTGCAATAGGGCGGCGACGACCCAGTCGGTGTCAGCGCCATCCTTCCAGGCGCGCGTCGCCGCCTGCAGCGAATGGCCGAGCCGGGTGATCTTGTAGCCGGAAAGCCCTTCGTCCAGCTGTACGAGGGCGTCGAGCAGGCGCTCTCCGGTTCCGGATGCGAATTCGGCCTCATGCGCCGCCAGAAACTCGTACTCCTCCTTGGTCCCGTCCTTCATCGCGGTGAATTTCACGTTATCCATTTCTTCCTCCGTTCGATCCGCAATTCTTCACGCTAAGGTTTGAGCTATCGGCGCCCGCTTGGTGAGGTTGAGCTTCTTGCGCACTTCCTCAGGCCCGAGGATACGCGCGCCGAGATTGGTGACGATGCTGGCTGCGCGTTCGACTAGCTGCGCGTTTGTCGCCAGCACGCCCTTGTCGAGCCACAGATTGTCCTCCAGGCCGACGCGGACATTGCCGCCGGCAAGCACGGCCGCCGCCGCATAGGCCATCTGGTTGCGGCCGATCGAGAAGGCCGACCAGTTCCAGGTCGAGGGCACGTTGTTGACCATCGCCATGAAGGTGTTGAGGTCGTCCGGCGCGCCCCATGGCACGCCCATGCAGAGCTGCACCAGCGCGTCCGGGTTGAGCACCTTCTCCTCGACCAGCTGCTTGGCGAACCACAGATGGCCGGTATCGAAGGCCTCGATCTCGGGCTTGACACCCAGCGCCGTCATCATGCCGCCCATGGCGCGCAGCATGCCGGGCGTGTTGGTCATCACATAATCGGCCTCGGCGAAGTTCATCGTGCCGCAATCCAGCGTGCAGATCTCCGGCAGGCACTGGCGCACATGTTCCATGCGGTTGGTGGCGCCGCCCATGTCGGTGCCTTTTTCATTGAGCGGCAGCGGCGCTTCCGGCGAGCCGAACACCATGTCGCCGCCCATGCCGGCGGTGAGGTTCAGCACCACGTCGACATTGGCTTCGCGGATGCGCGTTCGGTCACCTCGCGGTAGAGATGCACGTCGCGCCTCGGCTTACCGGTCTCTGGGTCGCGCACATGGCAATGGACGATCGCCGCACCCGCCTTGGCGGCGTCGATCGCCGAATCGGCGATCTGCTTGGGCGAGCGCGGCACATGCGGGCTGCGGTCCTGCGTGCCGCCGGAGCCGGTCACGGCACAGGTAATGAAGACCTCGCGGTTCATCGCAAGCGGCACAGTCTTTCCTCCCAGATTCTCCGCAGATCGGAGCGGGCTACATCCTCACCCGTTCCGCCTTCGGGTCGTACATCGGCTTCAGCGAGGCTTCCGCCGCAAATCGCTCTCCCGCGATCTCGACCTCGTAGGATGAGCCAAGCACATCCGCCTCGCTCTCGCCCTGGCAAGGCACGTAACCCAGGCCGATGGCGCCGCCCAGATGGTGGCCGTAATTGCCTGAGGTGATCGGGCCGACAATCCGGCCGTCGCGCAGGATCGCCTCGTTGTGGAAGAGCAGGGGCTGCGGGTCCTTGAGGCGAAATTGCACCAGCCGGCGTGACAGGCCGGCCTCCTTCTTTCTGAGCACGGCGTCGCGGCCGATGAAGCCGGCTTTGCTCGTCTTCACCGCAAAGCCGAGGCCCGCCTCCAGCACATTGTCCTCGTCGGTGATGTCGTGGCCGAAATGCCGGAAGGCCTTTTCGATACGGCAGGAATCGAGCGTATGCAGGCCGCAGAGTTTCAGGCCGACATCTGCGCCGGCTTCGGTGATCGCCTCGAAGACATGGGCCGCCTGTTCGGTCGAGACGTAGAGTTCCCAGCCAAGCTCGCCGACATAGGTGACGCGGTGGGCGCGGGCGAGACCCATGCCGATCTCGATCTCCTGGAAAGTGCCGAACGGATTGGCCTCGTTGGAGAAATCGTTCGGGCTGACCTTCCGGATCAGTTTTCGCGCTTCCGGACCCATGATGCAGATCACGGCTTCGGCCGCGGTGACGTCGGTGATGACGAGGAACTCGTCGGCGACGTGCTTTCTCAGCCAGGCAAGGTCGCGCTGCAATGTGGCGCCAGGCACGACCAGCAAATAGGCCGTCTCCGACAGCCGCGTCACGGTGAGGTCGCTCTCGATGCCGCCCCTGGCGTTGAGCATCTGCGTGTAGACGATCTTGCCCGGCGCGACCTCCATGTCGTTGGCGCAGAGCCGCTGCAGGAAGGCGCAGGCATCGCGGCCTTCGACGCGGATCTTGCCGAAGGAGGTCATGTCGAACAGGCCGACGCCGTTGCGCACCGCGAGATGTTCCTCGCGCTGGTTGTCGAACCAGTTCTGCCGCTTCCAGGAATAGCGGTATTCGCGCTCCTGGCCTTCGCGGGCGAACCAGTTGGCGCGCTCCCAGCCGGCCACTTCGCCGAAGACGGCGCCGCGCGCCTTCAAATGCTCGTGCAAGGGCGAGCGGCGCACGCCGCGCGAGGTCGCCATCTGGCGGTAGGGGAAGTGGTCGGCATAGAGCAAACCGAGCGTTTCGGAGACACGCTCCTTGAGGTAGCGGCGGTTCTTCTGGAAGGGCTGGGCTCGGCGTATATCGACCTCCCAGAGGTCGAAGGGCGCCTCGCCGTCATTGATCCACTGCGCCAGCGCCATGCCGGCGCCGCCGGAGGAAACGATGCCGATCGAATTATAGCCGGTCGCCATCCAATAGCCGGAGAGTTCCGGCGCTTCGCCGAGATAGTAGCGGTCGTCAGGGGTAAAGCTCTCGGGGCCGTTGAAGAAGGTATGGATACCGGCGGTGCCCAGCATCGGCATGCGGTTGACGCCCATTTCGAGGATGGGCTCGAAATGGTCCATGTCCTCGGGCAACTGGTCGAAGCAGAAATCCTCGCGGATGCCGTCCATGCCCCAGGGCTTCGCCACCGGCTCGAAGGCGCCGAGCATCATCTTGCCGGCATCCTCCTTGTAGTAGGCGCACTCGTCCGGCACGCGCAGCACCGGCAGGCGCGACAGGCCGGGGATCGGCTCGGTGACCAGATAGAAATGCTCGCAGGCATGCAGCGGGATGGTGACGCCGTTCTGCCGGCCAAGCTCGCGCGCCCACATGCCGGCGCAGTTGACGACGATGTCGGTCTCGATCGTGCCTTGCTCTTCGCCCTGCGCCCACGAGACGCCGGAGACGCGGCCGTTCTTCGTATGGACCTTGGTGACCTTGACGTTCTCGATAATCGCAGCACCCCGCTGGCGCGCGCCCTTGGCCAGGGCCATTGCGATGTTGGCGGGATCGCACTGGCCGTCGAGTGGCAGATGCACCGCGCCGACCACATCCGAGACGTTGAGATGCGGGTACATCTCCTTGACCTCGCGCGGCGAAATCTCGCGCACGTCGACGTCGAAGGCGCGGGCGAGCGATGCCTGCCGATAGATCTCGTGCTTGCGCTCCTCGGTCAGCGCCACGGTGATCGAGCCGACCTGGCGCATGCCGGTGCCGACGTCGGTCTCGGCCTCCAGCTTGACGTAGAGGTCGGCCGAATATTTCGCCAGCCGCGTCATGTTCTGCGAGCCGCGCAACTGGCCGATCAGGCCGGCCGCGTGCCAGGTGGTGCCTGAGGTGAGCTGCTTGCGTTCGAGCAGCACGATGTCGGTCCAGCCGAGCTTCGCCAGGTGATAGGCGACCGAGCAGCCGGAGACCCCGCCGCCGATGATGACGGCGCGGGCTTTGGTCGGGATGGTCCTGATCATGCTCGCAGTCTTTCGTTCTTCGGGTCGAACAGGGGCTGGTCGGGATGGACGACAGCCTTGCGCCGTTCGCCGTAGATTTCGACCTCGACTTCAGTCCCAGGCTCGGCCAGCTCTGATCGCACCATGCCTAGTGCAACGGATTTGCCGATGCGGTAGCCCCAATTGCCTGAAGTGGTTTCGCCTACGACCTCGCCACCATGCCAGATTGTCGACATGTACGGCGCGTCGGCATCGCCAGCGTCGACGGTCAATACCACGAACCGCTTGACCACACCCTGCTGCCTCTCGTTCTCGAGCGCGCCCTTGCCCCTGAAGCTCGGCTTGGTCCAATCCACGAAGCGCTCAAGCCCTCCCTGCAATATCGTGTAGTCGGTCGACAGATCACCCTTCCAGGTGCGGTATCCCTTTTCGATGCGAAGGGAATCCAAGGCCTCCATCCCGAATGGCTTCAGACCGAAATGCTTGCCGGCGGCCCACACGGCGTCGAACACCACTGCAGTGTCGGTGACGGCCGTATGGATCTCCCAGCCAAGTTCACCGGCAAAGGATACGCGAACCAGCCTGCAGGAGCGCTCCGCGATCTGGGCAACTTGATGCGTCAGCCAGCCTTTATGGAGATCGGCGTTGCTTGCAAGTGCAAGGATGTCGCGAGACCTCGGACCAGATAGGATCTGGCAGGTGAAGCGGTCCGTCACGTCTTCGAGTTCGAATTGTCTTTGCTCAGGAAGGTTCTTTTGCAACCATTCCAAATCGTGCCACTGGGCGGTGCCCGCGGTGATAAGATAGAAGTCGTCGTCATTGAGGGCCATCACCGAGTTCTCGGTAACGATGCGCCCCTTGTCATCGGCAAAATAAGCCAGGCCGAGGCGACCGGGCTTGGGCAGCTTCCCGGTTATCAACTCCGCAAGCCACGCAGTGGCGCCGGGGCCCTTGACGCGATAACGGGAGAAGCCTGGCAGATCGAGGATACCGGCTGCTTCGGTGACAGCGCGGCATTCCTCCTCGATCCGCCGCTGCCAAGGTCCAGCGCGGTTCCAGGTCTGCGTGGCAGCTTCCGATGTGTCGTCACCGACCTGGGCGTACCAGGTCGCACGTTCCCAGCCATTGAAGGGTTTGAACTGGGCGCCGAGCGCAGCGATACGATCATTGATCGGTGATAGTTTTCGGTTGCGTCCGGCCGGCCAAGCATGCTTGGGAAAGTGCATGGCGTATTCGTTGCCATAGATCTCCATGCCCTTGGCGACGCAATAATCGGGCGCCGAGGCGAAGCTGGTGAAACGGCGCGGATCGCAGGACCACATGTCCCACTCGGTCTGGCCCTCCGTCACCCATTCGGCGAGCACCTTGCCGGCACCGCCACCTTGGGCAATGCCGAAGGTGAAGACGCAGGCCTCGAAGGCGTTCGGCACGCCGGGCATCGGCCCGATCAGCGGGTTGCCGTCCGGCGCGTAAGGGATCGGCCCGTTGATCACCTTGGAAAGGCCGGCGGTGCCGAGGATCGGCACGCGGGCGACCGCGTCGGCCAGGTAATGCTCGAGACGGTCGAGGTCGTCGGGGAAAAGCTGGAAGGAAAAATCCTCCGGCATCGGATCGTTGTGGGTCGCCCAATGCGCGCGGCAATTGCGCTCATAAGGGCCGAGATTCATGCCGCTCTTTTCCTGGCGCAGGTAATAGGACGTGTCGACGTCGCGCAATAGTGGCAGCTTGTGGCCCTGCTCCTTCGTCCAGGCGGCGAGCTCGGGAATCTCCTCGAACAATATGTACTGGTGGCTCATCACCATCATCGGCACATCGCGGCCGAACATTTTGCCGACTTCGGCGGCGCGGTAGCCGGCGGCGTTGATGACGATCTCGCAGCGGATCTCGCCCTGCGGTGTTTCGACCACCCATTCGCCGTTCTCGCGGCGAACGCCGGTGACTGGGCAGAAGCGGATGATTTTCGCGCCCATGTCGCGCGCGCCCTTGGCGAGTGCCTGCGTCAGCTGCGCCGGGTCGATGTCGCCGTCGCTCGGATCATAGAGCGCGCCCTTCAGATCGTGCGTCTCGATGAAAGGGTAACGGCGCTTGATCTCGTCCAGCCCGACGACGTCGATGTCCATGCCCTGGTAGCGGCCCATGCCCTTGGCGCGCTGGAATTCCTGCATGCGCTCCTTCGTATGGGCGAGCCGGAGCGAGCCGGTGACATGGTAGTTCATCGGATAGTCGACCGCTTCGGCTAATCCCCGATAAAGCTCGGTCGAGTAGCGCTGCATGTTCATCAGCGACCATGACGAGGAGAAGGTCGGCACGTTGCCGGCGGCATGCCAGGTCGAGCCGGAGGTCAACTCGTTCTTTTCCAGAAGCACGCAGTCGGTCCAACCCGCCTTGCACAGATGATAGAGCGATGAGCAGCCGACGACACCGCCTCCGATGATCACCACGCGCGCATGTTCTGGAAAATAGGACACTGGTCACCAATGAGGTTTGAAGTTGCTTGGATGGATCTGGGGTAGTCTGCCGGGATGTGAGAAACTGCTCGCAGTCTGAGGAGGCTCCCCATGGATTTCCTCGTCAGGCTAGGAAACACGGCAGGCTCTGCCCCAGGCACCAGGGCCTCAACGTAACGATGCGCCCCAGGGCTGTGCGGCAGAAATCGACGTCCCATCACCCGAAATGGACGCCCCACTCAGCTCAGCTTGGCGAGGTGCCGCGCTGGAGAAGCGCGTAGACGTTGCTACGTTGGGCTACGTCGCCGTCGGGAGCCTTTGCGGCGCGACGGCCAAGAAGCTCGGAAAGCCAATCTGGGTCCATTTGCGGAACCGAGCTCAGAAGCAATTCCGTATAAGGGTCATGTGGCGGTGCGAAGACCTTTTCAATCGGTCCGGCTTCCACGACCCTGCCTGTCTTCATAACCACAACGTCATGCGCAATGGCGCGGACCACTTCGAGATCATGGGTGATGAATATCATTGCCACTTTCAACTGCTGTTGCAGTTTGAGCAACAATTGTAGAATCTCCTTGGCCACCAGCCGGTCCAGGGCACTTGTGACCTCGTCGCAAATCAGGACCGAAGGGTTGGCGGCGAGCGCGCGAGCGATACAAAGCCGCTGCTTTTGCCCGCCCGACAACTCAGAGGACCGGCGGTCGAGGAATGTCTCGGGATCCATCTCGATCATGCGCAGCAATTCCTCGACGCGATCAAGGCACTTGGCGCCCGTCATTCCGAAATAGAACTTAAGCGGTCGCGACAGGACCTGCCGCACCGTATGGCGCGGATTGAGCGCGGTATCGGGCATCTGGCTGACAAGCTGGATCTGCCGCAACAGATCACGCGTGCGGTTGCGATAGCTGGCGGGCAGAGCCAATGCCTTGAACAACACTTCGCCGTCGGTCGGAGCCAGCAGGCCTGTGATAACCCTGGCCGTTGTCGATTTTCCGCTTCCCGATTCGCCCACCAGCGCGACTGTCTCTCCTCGCCTGACGTTGAAACTCACGTCATCGAGAACCTTCTGGGCGCCATACTGCGCATTCACATTCTTGATGGTCAAAACCACCTCGGCACCAGTCTCGCCGCCAGGCTCCCTTGGAATGTTGGTGACGTTGAGCAGCTCGCGGGTGTATGGATGCTCAGGGCTACTCAACAACTTGCGAGTGTCCGCGAATTCGACGACCTGTCCGTGGCGCATAACAGCAATCCGATGCGCCATCTGCGCGACCACTGCGAGGTCGTGAGTGACGTAGACGGCGGCGGTGTTATAGCGCTGGACGACCTCTCGAATAGCCGCCAGCACCTCTATCTGCGTGGTGACGTCCAACGCGGTCGTGGGCTCGTCGAAGATCAGCAGGTCCGGTTGGCAGACCATTCCCATGGCAACCATGGCGCGCTGGAGCTGACCACCGGAGACTTGGTGGGGGAAACGCTCCCCAATTCGTTCGGGGGCAGGCAACCTCATGGTGCGGTAAAGATCCACTGCCTTGGCGCGCGCATCGAACCGCGTCATGATGTGTTGATCAACCGCAGTCTCGGTGGTCTGCAAAAGCAGGCGCCATGCCGGGTTGAAGGCCGCCGCAGCAGACTGGGCAACATAGGCCACGCGCGTTCCCCAGTTCTCTCGCAACTCCTTTTCTTGCAACCTTGTGATGTCGACACCATCAAAGTGGATCGACCCTGCTGTGAAACGCACGCCTCCGCGGGTAAAGCCCATGCATGCCAGTCCAAGTGTGGATTTGCCGGCGCCCGATTCTCCGATCAGGCCGACCACCTCGCCGCGATGCACCGTGAGGTCAACACCATTGAGTATGGTGGTTGTTCCCTCCTCGGTCGCGGCCTTGACGACCAATCCCTTGATGTCGATCAAAACGCTGCCTGGCTGTCCTTGGTCGCGTCTACGCATCACACTTCCTTCAAACCGCTTGCTCGATGCAGGAACCAGTCGACCACGAGGTTGACCGCCACCGTGAGCACAGCGATGGCCCCCGCTGGGATCAGGGGCGTGATATCGCCGAAGCCGATCAGCGTGGCGTTGTCGCGTACCATTGCACCCCAGTCCGCGGTCGGTGGCTGGATACCAAGCCCGAGGAAGCTCATGGCACTGATGAAGAGAAAAACGAAACAGAACCTCAGCCCGAATTCTGCCGTCAAAGGTGGGATCGTGTTCGGAAGGATCTCGCGGGTGGCGATCCACCACAGACCTTCGCCGCGAAGCTTGGCCTGTTCCACGAAATCGGCAACGACGACGTTCATCGCGAGCGCTCGTGCCACACGATAGACCCGCGTCGATTCCAGCAGGGCAATGATGATGATCAGAACGGCAATCGATGACCCGAATACGGTCAGCAGCATCAGCGCGAAAATCAGAAGCGGGATTGCCATGAACAGATCATTGACGCGCGAGATCACGACGTCGACCTTGCCGCCAATGACAGCGGCGGTGAAACCGAAGCTGCACCCCACCAGGAAAGCAAGGATGGTGGCAATGATCGCAATGGCAATCGTGTTGCGCGCTCCGTAAATGACGCGTGACAACATATCGCGTCCGATGTTGTCGGTCCCCAGAAGGTGAACGGAGGTCCAAGGATCGTATTGCGAACCCACAACCTCGGCCTCACCGAAGGGCGCCAGCAAAGGCGCGAAAACGGCGACGATCACGTAGATCAATACGATCAGCGCTCCGATGCGCGCCGGCCAATCCATCGCGGCTAGCAGTCTGAAAGGGGCAGCCAGGATTTTCTTCATTTTGGTCAACGTGGATGAAGGACGCGAGGATTGCCCACCATGGAGACGATGTCGGCGAGCAGATTGAGAACGATGTAGATCACCGCGAACAACAGGGCGCTGGCCTGCACGACCGGCAGATCGCGCTTGGCAACGGAATCGACGAGCAACTGGCCCATGCCCGGATAGACGAACACCACCTCGACCACCACCACGCCCACCACGAGGTAGGCCAGGTTCAAGGCGACGACGTTGACGATCGGCGCCACTGCGTTGGGCAGTGCATGAAACGTGATCACCTTACGGGGCGAGGCTCCCTTGAGCCTGGCCATCTCGATGTAGGGACTGGCCAGGACATTGATGATCGAGGTGCGTGTCATGCGCATGATGTGGGCGGCCACCACCAATGTTAATGTCAAGGCGGGCAGGAGAGTCTTGTCGAGCCTTTCCGACAGGCTTATTGCCGGATCGACTATGTTGGAAATGCTCGGAAAGATCTCCAGCTTCACAGCCAGGAAGAAGATAAGCAAATAGGCTATGAAGAACTCCGGTAGGGAAATGGCGCTGAGCGTCGCAATATTGGCGAGACGGTCGAAAGCGCCATTCCTGTACAAGGCAGTCAAGAGACCAAGAGCCAGCGACACCGGGATGGCGATCACCGCAGCGACGCTCGCAAGGAAGAGCGTGTTGCCGATACGCGCCGCCAACAGGTCCGCGATCGGACGGCCGTTCGCCAGTGACTTGCCCAGATCCCCGTGCAGGACAGCCCAAAGCCACGTAAAATATCGCTCATGCAACGGCAGGTTCAGTCCGAGCTGATTGCGCAAGCTCGCCACCGTGTCGGGCGTCGCGCTCTGACCGAGCAGTTCCTGGGCGATATCTCCGGGGAGCAGATTTACCATCAGCGTGATCAGGATCGAAACGGCAAAAAGCGTCACGACCCCCCAGAACAGGCGCATCAAAATCAGACGTAGGAGCATTTTTTAAGGTCCAGGTTCGCTTCGCTCGGCCGGATCAGATGCCCAAATGACCGAAACGACCGGCGCCCAGTCCAGCCGAATCGATCACAAGGCAGATAGCTTTTCAGCCCGGCATTCTCAGGCGAGCCACCAACGCTCGCCGCACCGCAGTCCGTCGAGTTCCCAGGCAGCCGACGGCTTATCGTACATGACGTTCTGACGGTGGGCGATAACGTCATTGGCGAACATCGGGATGATCACGCCTCCCTGATCACGGACGAGCAGCTGCGCTTCCTTGTAGAGGTCCGCGCGCTTGCTGTCGTCAAGTTCGGCCCTGGCGAGCTTGATGACCTCGTCGAAACGGGGATTGCTCCAGTTGCTGTCGTTCCAGCTTGCGCCTGTCTGATAGGCTGAACTGAACATCCAGTCCTCCGTCGGTCGCCCGCTCCAGTACGCCATGGCAAAGTCCTTCTTGCGCCAGACGTTTGACCAGTAGCCGTCGTTGGGTTCGCGAACGATGTCGATCTTGATCCCCGCCGCAGCCGCGTGGGCTTGAAACAAGGTGGCGGTGTCGACGGCGCCGGCGAACGCTGCATCGGCGGCGTGCAATTGGAAGACGGTGTTCTCCATGCCAGCCTTCTTCATCAATGAACGAGCCTGATCCGGGTCATATTCACGCTGCGGCAAGTGCGCAACGAAGCGGTTCGACGAAGCGATCGGTTGATCGTTGCCGAGCGCGCCGTGGCCGGCCAGGACCTTATCCAGAAGCTCCTGGCGATTGATGGCAAGCTTGAGTGCCATGCGCACGTCAGGATTGTCATATGGCGCGTGGTTGGTGAGCATCGGAAGCGTGTAGTGCTTCTTGCCGGTCATCTCGAGGATCTTGACCTCGGCCACCCGCTTCAGCAGTCCGATGGTCTTCAGGTCGACCGCGTTCATGACGTCGATTTGATTGGTGCGCAAAGCCGTGGTTCTGGCGTTGTCGTCGGCGATCACGAGCGTTTCGATCTCGTCGGCATGCGCACGGCCGGCCTTCCAGTAGTTGGGATTTCGCTTCACAAGCGCGCGCACGCCAGGTTCGTATTCCACGAGCGTATAGCCGCCCGTGCCCATTCCATCAGAGAAATTCGTCGTGCCGGCAGGGACCATTTGCAGGTGGTAGTCGCCTAGCATGTAGGGCAGGTCGGCGTTTCCGTTTTTGAGTGTGATGACGAGGGTGTCCGACCCGTCCGCTTTGACGGACTCGACATCCGCCAGGAATCCAGCAGCGCCTGACTTGCTGTCCGGCCGAATATGATAGTTGATCGAATAGGCGGCGTCCTCGGCATCGAAGGCCTTGCCGTTGTGGAATGTCACGCCCTTGCGCAGCTTGAAGCGCCATATCTTGGCGTCCTTGGATGGCTCCCAACTTTCTGCCAGTTCAGGAACCGCCTCCGAACTTGCACCGATCTCGACCAGATTGTTGCGCAATTGCCAAGTTATGTTGATCGGATGGGTGTTGTTCAGGATGCTTGGGTCGAGATTGTCGGATGTATCGCCCCGGGCGATGCCGATGCGAAGCCGACCGCCCTGCTTCGGCTCAGCAGCGCGCGCCGTCCGCGGACTATTGAGCAGGGCATAGGAAGCGACGGCGCCAAGACCCATGGCAAACGTGCGCCGTGTGATGCCGCGACCGGCAACCGGCCTATTGTTGGACATATGTGACTCCCATTGGTTTTTTGTTTTTTCACATGCAGTCGAATTTGCGACTGCGCCACGATATTGCTGCCGCGGCAGGCCGACGTCAGGGCATATTTCGACGGCCTTTTTTCCCAAACCGACAACTAATGAAGTTGGCGTCCGCCGCCATGTCCGTTATGATGGCTAGTCGAAGAGCCGGCTGACAAGTTTTTCAGGATCGCCGGAATGTCCCCGGATATCCTCCCAACCGGGGCGGGGCATCTTGAATGTAGCCGCCAGGGTCGCATACCGACCACCCAAGCGGCAAAGAGGCTTGAGACGTTCTGGAGAAACTCGTCCGTTGCGCCAAACGCTGCCCATGATGTGATAGCGGACGACCGCGCCGATAACGACATGGTTGCGCCGCCCCACATCAATGATGCGGTCGACGCGGCATTCCATCGACGCTGGGGATTGCGCTACCCGAGGCGGACGAATGTCGATCGATGCTCCACGTTCTACCTGGGCCCAATCGAACTCGCTCTCGCCTCGCGGCATCGACGCCGCCGATAGTTCCATCCTTTCCGCCATCTCCTCGGTTACGACCGATACCGTGAACTCCGGCACCTCGAGGAGATTGCGATAGGTATCCGTCTCGCCCTCGATGGAAAACATCAGATAGGGCGGGTCGTCAGCTATCGCATTGAAATAGGAATGCGGCGCGAGGTTGTCTTTTCCGTCAGCCGAGACCGTGCCGACCCAGGCGATCGGACGAGGCGTTACGATCGAGGCATGAAGATAATAGATTTGCTTGGTATCCCACTGAGCGGGCGTGACGGTGAAGTCTGCTTCGGCCATGTCCATCATCCGATGCCGCAATCAGTATTTTTGCACCCAGCCCGAATCGTCCCAGGCCAAAGGCGCGGTCGCCTCGATGTCGGTCACAACGTCGATCACGACCGGCTTCCTCAACGAGACGGCTTTCTCGATCGCTGGCGCAAGATGCGCGGGTTTGTCAACGCGCATTCCCACCGCGCCCATATTCTCGGCAATTCGCGCGAAGTCCACCTCGGTATGGACCCAAAGTTCCCTCGATTTTTCCGTCGGCTTGCCCTCATAGGCAATCGAGAACCCTCGCATCGACTGGTTTCCCGACCGATTGTTGTTGACGATGGTCACGGCAGGAATGTTCTTGCGAACCGCCGTTTCAATTTCCGCGATATGGTACCAGAGACCGAGATCGCCTGTGAACGTAATCACCGGACGGTCGGGGCAAGCACACTGCGCGCCAAGGCCGGCCGGAAAGGCCCAGCCAAGATGCCCGGCGCTACGGATATAGGTTTGCGTGTTGGTGCGGATGTCGAACATCGAAGACATCCACATGCCAGCATGCCCGGTATCGACGCACAAAATGCCGTCGTCAGGCAAAAGACGCGTAAGCTCCGAGCAGATCCGCTCCGGTCGGATCGGGACGGCATCCGAGGCGAGTTTTTCGGCGCGCTCGCGGAACCACGATTCCTTGTTGTCGGCAACCGCCTTGCGCCAATCAGAGAATCGCGCCGCCAAGGTTTCCGGCACCAGCGGGAGCCATGCCTTGAAGGTCTCTCGGATGTCGGCCTGGATGCCGATTTCGGTGGGATAGTTGCGCCCGATGGCGGCACCATCGATGTCGATCTGGATGGTCTTGGTATTCGGCTTCGGCAGGCGCCAGAAGTTGGTCACCATGCTGCCCGCCGATGAGCCCGCAAAGATGACGAGGTCGGCCGCCGCAACGGCCTGGTTGGCATTGCGGCGAGAATAGGTGCCAACCACGCCTATTGCCAGCGGGTGATTGTCAGGAACTTGGTCCCTGCCGTTCATTGACATGGCGATCGGAATGCCCGCGCGCTCGGCGAAGGCGATCAGCGCCGCACCTGCGCCCGAGTGATGCACTCCTCCGCCTGCAATGATGACCGGACGAAGCGCTTTTTGGAGTTCCCTGGTCGCTGTCTGGAGCAATGCCGGGTCCGCCAGCGGCCGGAAGGGCGTGACAGAGGCGTGCCTCGGCTCAACGACAGTATCCAGATCACCTTCCTCGCGATCAATTTCACCTTCCTGCCCCCACACCTGAAGGTGCACCGGGCCGGGGTTGCCAGTGGTCGCGGCACGAAACGCCTGACGCACCAGATCCGGGAAGCGCTCGACGTGGTTGATCGCGGCATTGAACTTGACATAGGGATCAAATGCCTTGAGGTCCTCAGCCTCTTGGTAGAGTCCCCGGTACTGCAATTCTGGCCGGCTGCCGCCGGTAAAGGCAACGATGGGCGCCCGCGCAAGATAGGCATCGCGCAAGCCGGCGGCCAAGTTGAGCGCGCCCGTCTGCTGAGCCATGCATACGCCGACCCTGCCGGAGGCGCGCGCAAAGCCATCTGCCATGTACGCGGCCGCTTTCTCGCCATGCGTGTGGAGGATATCGATGCTTGTTCGACGTTCCATTTCCGCCATGCTGCGGCGCAACACAGCCGGAACCATGAAGATGTGAGTAACGCCGTAGCCTGCAAGCATATCGGTGAGGCAGCGTGCCCCGGTCATACGAGTCATGAAATTCCCCGTGAGATGAATTGTTGTTGTCGATGTGAAGGCGTTATTCGGTCAGCCGCGGACTGACGGCGGCGCGCACGAGATCCTGAAAATAGGCAATGACGTGTTCCGAACTGCTGCCCTGTTTGGGGTTGGCGAAAAGGTAAGCCTTTTCGAAGCCGTCACTCTTCATTCCGATCTGGACGCCTGCCGCCACCTCGCCATCTTCAGCGCCCGTGGTGCGTTCATGAAGATAGGAGTATTCCAGCACCGTCGAGGGGTCGGCGCCCTTGTCGACAAACCAGCGGTACCAGTAGATCGCGTTGTCCACGTCGATCGGATACATATGCCGAATGCAAAGTGTCATGCCATAGTCGGGAATGGGATAAAGCCCAATCGCCGTGTTCGGCCAGAAGTGCCAGATGATCTGTGTGCCCTTGTTACCAAGTGTCTTGACCTCATGACGCTGCACGAGGCGCTCGCCCCAGACCTTGTAGCTGTCGGGATCAATAACGTTGTCGGTCAGGTATTTATGCACAGGGCCGCAATGGTAGCACTCGGCGAAATTCTCAACCGAGGCCTTCCAGTTGCAGGCGTGCGGATAAGGATTGTCACGAACCAGCTGCTGGTCTTCGACATTGGGCTTGTGGGCCAGGATCTCTTTCTCGACGTCGCCGAATACGTCGCGAACAGTGGGGGCATCCGGATCAAGATTGACGAAGATCATCCCGCACATGGTTTCGAGACGTACGCCTCGAAGCTGAACGCAAGTCTGATCGAAATTCATATTCTCCGACCCCGGCGCACGCACCAGCTTGCCGTCGAGGTCGTAGGTCCAGGCGTGATAGGGACAAGTCATGCGCCTTTGAGTGCCTGGCTGGCTGATCAACCGATGGCCGCGATGCTGACAGACGTTGTAGTAGGCCTTCAGCTCACCCTTAGCCGTGCGAACGATCAAAATCTCCTGGTCGATCAATTTATGGACAAACATGTCACCTGGCTTTTCGGCCATGCACACGTGCCCAACGCAAATCCACGCCTTTGCAAATATCTCCTCGCGCTCGACATCGAAGACCGCCTTGTCGACGTACCATCGCTTCGGAAGCCCGCGCTTGATGGCAATATTCTCGTTGTCGCATTCGATAGTGCTCAAGCGTTCATACATAGCTTCCTCCGAGGCAGGTCGCTCGCCAGTCCGGTTTTGCAAAGACCCTCTTATCGGAGTAACGCTTCTTCGGTTTCACCCAAGCTAGCACTGCGGCTTTCGACTTGCGCCTTGCGGATTTCGACGCAGCCGCGCTTCTGTCCCGAAAATCTACGAAAGTGCCATGCAATTACAAATCGGGCTTTGAAGACAAAGATCGACGCGCCGACGTCGGTGAATGACCAAAGAAGTGGCGATAGACGCGCGAGAAATTGCTCTGCGAGCCGAACCCGCATGCCACCATTATTTCACTCACCGGAAGTGCCGTTTCGGTCAGCAGTGTGCGAGCTCTGTTGAGCCTCGACTTTGTATAGAACTGGCTGGGCGACATGGAGAACTCGCGATGGAACAGGCGCTCCAGCTGGCGTTGGCTTATCGACACGCGACTGGCAAGTTGCTCTATCGAAAGCGGCTGCTCAAGGTTGCTCTCTATGATTTTAACGGCGCTCGCCAGCACCCCAGACTTTTGCTCGGCTGACCGGATCCTGGCCTTGCGTTGGAAGTCCCCCGACGTGCGGATACGCTCCAGCAGCATTTGATCCGCAATTTCCAAGGCCACGTCGGTGCCTAGATGTGCTGCGGTAATGTGCAAGAAGAGATCGAGGCACGCCGAGCCGCCGCCACATGTTATTCGCTTGCGGTCGATCTCGTAGATTCTGTCGGTGACATCGAGATCTGGATATCGCTCCGTGAACGCAGGGAGATTTTCCCAGTGGATGGTGCAGCGGTAGCCATCGAGAAGCCCGGCGTCCGCCAGGACATACGAACCGGTCCCGATTCCGCCAATGTAACTCCCGGCATAGGCTGCCTTTCGCAAGTAGCTCCGCATTTTCGGGGTCTGCGCGCGTTCGGCCAAGAAGCTCGCGCAGACAATTATGAAATCAAACTGCGGTGCGTTGGAAAGGGCAAAATCGGGCTTGACGACAAGATGATTGCTTGCCTCGACGGGCGCCCCATCCTCGGAGATCGATGACCACTCGTAGATAGGTCGATTGCACAATCTGTTGGCGACCCTCAGCACATCGATCGACATGGTTGCTGAGGCGAGATTCATGCCTGGAATGAACAGGAAGCCAAATCGCATCGTCGGGGACGAATCGCTTTCCTTGACTCCGTTCATACAGGGGGGACCTCGCTACATAATCGCTACGCGTCTCGTGAGGGTGGACTTTCTATGCACCTTTGTCGAATCCCGCACATTCTCGCATTGTCAGGCAGCCACTATCCCAACGGCAAGTCGGATTTGCGTCATCAAAGGGAATATTAGCATTCGCAGCGACTGCTTGTAAGGCGAGCGGTGGGTTCAGGCGCATTCTGGGGAGGGATTGTCGTGTTGGGAAAAGCGGCTATTGCGGGCGCGGGCCTCGGAGGGTTGGCGGCGGCGACGTCCTTGGCCATGGAAGGCTGGGCCGTCGAAGTCTTCGAGCAGGGCGATGAACTGCGGGAAGACGGCGCCTGCATCTGGCTGGGCGAAATGGCTCTCACGACGCTCGGCCGATTGGGTGCCCTCGACGAGGTCCTCGCAAGTGGCACCGATGTCGAATACTGGGAAATGATTGGTCACGATGGAACGGTGATCCAGAGTGGGGGACCTCGCCTAGGTTCCACCGGGAGACTTCATTGGCTGCCACGCGCTGAGCTGCACCGTTCGCTTGTCGAGGCGGGAGCGAAGGGTGGGAGTGAAAATCAGTACCAGCGCGCGCGTAACCTGTGTGCCGGATGATTGCTCGGTGTCGCTTGGAGATGGCACCGCCTGCGTGGCAGACTTGGTGATCGGCGCTGACGGTGTCCATTCTAGAGTCCGCGGGTCTCGGGACTTTGGCGCGCGCTCACGACCGATGGGACATCTTCTGATGCGCGAGGTTATTGATTTCGACGACGATGCCATCGCACCCAAGGTGATCTACGAGCATTGGGCCTCGTCATTGCGTATAGGCTATGGCTGGCATCAGCCCGGCAACTGGGAATTTGGCTCTCTCTGCCGGCTCCAAACAAGATCGACAATGCCGACTGGTATGACGCGGAGCGCTGGGCGAGAGCGTTTCCGGCATTAAGGCGAATGGTTTACGCGCTGGCGAATGCAAAGCCGGTTGGACGTCAGCTGATAGACGTCCGCTGCGCCAGGTGGACGGATGGATGTGTCGCCATCATCGGCGATGCCGCACACGCCATGGCACCGCATTTCGGACAGGGGGGTGGCCTTGCGATGGCGGACGGGTGGGCGCTCGGCGCATGGTTGAGTTCGCCAAGCCATTACGCCAATGCAAACGAATTGTCCGAGGCGTTGCGGGCATGGGAACTGCGCCACAGGTGGCTCGCAGACACGACACAGCGCTATGCCCGTTTCTATACGAATGTTCAGTCCTACGTGTTGCGTCCTCTTGAGCGGCCGCGGGCGAAACTGCTTCGCTGGCTCGGCAACAGTGGCACTGCCATTAAGGTCAATGACGGCTTGTTGCTGCAGCAGGCTGGCATTTGAGCCGCCAAGGGAGTGCGAACAAAACATTGGCGCCGGCTGGCCGGCGTCTTGATATCCAGGCGGGCGCCCGGGCATCAAGACGCCCGCTCAAGCTTCAATCCACCATCGCTCGAGAAGCCGATAGTTGTCCGGACCGGCGAGATTGCCGATCCTTTCGTGTCCAACCTTGTTGGAGCTGGCCAACACGAAATCGGCAAACATTGGGATCACTGCGCCGCCATCGTCGCGTATCAGAACGGACATTTCGTGAAAAATCTCCTTGCGCCTGGCGGGATCCAGCTCGACTTTGGATGACGCCAGCAGCCGGTTGAATTTTTCGTCCTTCCAATGGGTGTCGTTCCACGGGCCGTCGGAGGCCTATGCGAGCGATAGCTGCGAACCCGCCGTGGCGACCCCCTAGAATACACTCACGAACGGCTTCTTGAGCCAGACACTTGACCAGTAACCGTCGTTTGCCTCGCGCACGACCTGCAGGTTGATGCCTGCCTTCTTGCTCGATGCCGAATAGAGCGTGGCGGCATCGACGGAACCAGGAAATGCCGCGTCTGCCGCACTGACACGAACATCGAGACTGCTTAATCCAGCCTGTCTGAGGTGCCAAAGCGCCCTGTCGGGGTCATAAACGCGCTGTTCGATAGCATTACTGTGTTCAGGATAGGCTGCGCCGATTGGATGGTCGTTTCCCAGCGACCCATAGCCGGACAGGATCTTGTCGATCAATTCCTGGCGATTGATGCCAAGTTTTAGAGCCATGCGCACATCATTGTTGTTGAACGGCGCGGTGTCCGTCCACATTGAGAACGCGTAGTGGTAATTGCCCTTGACAGAGTCGACGCGCACGTTCGGATTTCGTTTCAGCCGCGAAACAGTCTTGAGATCGACGCCGTCGATGATGTTCCGTCCACCACGCGCACGGGATATGTGGCGATGTCTTTTGTGGCTGGGCTGGTCAGCGCCTTGCCGCATTTGACGTTGAAACGTCCCCCGTGCAAAGGGCACTCGATTTCCTCTCCATCAAGCCAGCCGTCGGTCAACACGGCATAGGCATGGCTGCAGATGTTTTGCGTGGCGTAGAGTTCGCCTTCGACATTGTAGATTGCGATCGAACAGCCCTTGGCCTCGAACGAAATCATCTCCCCCGCCGGCAGTTGGTCTAGTCGAATGGCAGCATGCCAGTCGGTCGCAATGTCGAATCCCATTGGGTCCAATCCCGTCGTTGAAGCTCACAACGTGTAGAAATCGATCACAGTTGGCACCCTGTCGTTGACGAGGATCGTCTTCTTGCGCGCGATACGCCATTGGCCATCGGCCTCTTTGCGCAGGCGATGTTCAACTCGCCCAAAGTGGGTGTATTGCCTGGCCGTCCTTGGATCGTAGACATGAACTTGCCAGACAGAGTTCGCCTCGATTGTCGTCTCGGACTGTGCTTCCACAAGAATGTTGCTGGTCAGATGCGTCGTCCGGGGTAATGGCATTGCGGTGACCGATTTGCGCGACCGAATACGCATGATCCGCTCCGCCAGGCTGTTGCGGCTGGTGTGGTAGATCAATGAGCCTTCGCTTGCCGGGTCGCCCGTCGGGCTGTGCTCGCTCTTCCACGCGGGTATCCAATACTCGACATCGTCGCAGTACAAAGCGAGCCAGGCATCCCAGTCTTGGCGGTCGAGACACAATGCCTCCCGATAGAGCACTGCGGCCACGGTTTCTCGCGCGCTGGCGTCAAACATTGCGCAGATCTCCGGCTTGAGACAGCAGCCGGAGCCATTCCCGATAGCCGGTGTGGAAACACGTCTCGCCGAAGGTCAGGTCGCCTTCACGCCAGTCTTGCGGTGAAAACGAAAAGCCGTCGCCGCTGTGCTCCAAGGCGCCGCGATCGCTTCCTAGCCCTCGTGCGTAGCCTTGTGTCCACCCAGCATCTCGCGCTTCGTAACCGCTCTGGCAATATTCATACATGACGTTGTCATCGGAGGTCGCCATGCCGCTGAGGTTGAAGAAATCTTCATACTGACGGATGCGGAGTTCGCGAGCCTTGGCGGCTTCGCCTATCGGTTCGAGGCAATGAGAGTGCATTTCGGTGCGATCTGGTGCCAGCGGGCGCCAGGTGCGCAACTGCAGCGACGAAATGTCGATGATTTGCAGGTTTGGGAAGATAGTCAGATTCCGTTGCCGTAGCATCCATTGCAACCGGTGTGGTGCAATGTTTGCCTGCAAGGCCTCAAAGTCATCCGTGTCGTAGGCGAGCGGCCGAAGCTGGTCCTCGTCTCCGCGGATCGACCACATCACGGAGTGCCCGTTGCGGAAGCTGAATGAGCCCTGGCGGTCGGGGGAAGTTTCTCGTAACAAGGCAGCCAGACGACTCTTGATTTCCGTTGGGGTGCCGCGCCGACCAAGCACGTCTATGTAGGAACTATGCGTGGAAACGAAATGATAGTAATCGAGGCCGTTCTCGAATTGCAGTTTCCAATTCGCATCGAACGTATAGGTAACCGTTCCCGGCACATATTCGAGGCCTTGCGGTGCTTGGTCGGCGACAATGTCCAAGAATGGTCTTGCGTCGCCCAGATAATCTTCGAGGGTCGGCACATCGCTTGAAAGGCTTGCGAAAAGAAAGCCGCGATAGGTGTCGAAACGGGGCACATGAACCAAGCCGTGCTCCTCTTCCGTGAAGCTCCTGCGGATACTGGCCAGCCGCTTCGTCGGTAATGCTCATGTTGTTCCCGGCGCTATCGTACGACCAGCCGTGATGACGACAGATGTGGTACTTCTGATTGCCCTTGGAGAACGGCCAAACGATCGCGCCGCGGTGCCGGCAGGTGTTGAGAAAGCAATTCAGCTTGCCCGAGGCGTCTCTCGTCACCAGGATTGGCTGGCGACCGATAAAGCTCGTGAAAAAGTCGTTTCGCTTCGCGACCTGGCTCTCCAAGCCAACAAGGACCCACGTACCTTCGAAAATGCGCAGCATCTCCATTTCATAAATGGCCGGGTCACGAAACACCTCTCTACGCACGCGGAAGATCTGCTCGGCCGGTCGTCGATGAGACGGCGTGCATCCACGACAGGATGGGTCACGATCCTCTCCTAAAATTCGCGTGAAATGGTGCGAGCCGGGTCAGCGGTGAAAAGCGAGCAAGCAGATCGCTCGTCAGCTCAGCCCCATCTGCGAGCGGGCGGCGGAGCATGGAGATATCGCGGCCGCTGTTTACCGAGACCGCCCAACCACTTGGCCGCCGATGACCGCGATGACGGACCATCTATCGCTGGAGACGTCGCCATTCGCCAGCAGGTCTGCATCTGGTGGAACCTCACCGATAATCTGCAGGTTCGAACCGAACTGATCTGACCAGAACCACGGTGCCTCGGTATAGGATGCCTTGCCGCAAGCCATGATTTTAGCAGCCACAAGTGGTTGCAGTTGAGCGGTTCGCCACGACTGGGCACGGCGATGTCGGCCGGTTGTTCCGACTGGGTGGGCGCTAACGTCACCTGCAGCAAAGATGCTGATATCAGATGTCCGGCATTGTCTGTCCACGACTATGCCGTCTTCGACAGTGAGACCGGCACTTTTTGCTATCTCGCTATTCGGATCGACGCCGATACCGATCACGACCGCGTCCGCGACGAAATCCCCGCGACTGGTCCGCACCAACGCTCGTTGCTGGTCGTCTACCGCGATCTCATGGATTTCGACGCCGAACAGGACATGCACCCCGTTTCGGATTTGCAGATCGAGCACCCAGGCGCCGGCAAACTCGGGAAGTGCTCGCGCAACCAAACGATCACCGGCCTCCAAGAGGGTAACCTCGCAGCCGTGGGCCCGAGCCGCGGCGCTGACCTCTAGTCCGATCAGGCCGCCGCCAACGACCACGATCGATCGCCCCGGGCGCAGGTGTCGCCTAAGCCGTTCGGCGTCGGCGAGCGTGCGAAAGGTAGAAACTGGGGCGCCGATTTCGACCGCTGCCGGCAATTGCCGTGGGCGCGAGCCGGTGGTTATCAACAGACGCCCGTATGTAGCTGAGCCTCTGTCGGTAACCACTGTCTTCGCCGCCCGATCGATGGAGATAGCAGCGGTCGACGGTCGGTAGTCGATGTCCAGGGCATCATAGTCGGCGGCCTCTTCAAGGGTTCGTTGAGACGCCTTCGAGTCGCCAAGCAACACAGCCTTCGAAAGCGGCGGCCTGTCATAGGGCAGTCCGGCCTCATCGCCGAGCAACGTGATAGATGCGCCCGGTTCATGTTTGCGCAATTCAAGCGCAGCTTGATGGCCGGCCAGACCAGCGCCAATGATGAGAAAGTCGGACACGCGATTTGCAGGTTCGCTTTGGCATTGAGGCGCTCTCGCAGGGCTGCGAGGTTGTCGCCGTTTCCTCGCGGCCTTTGATGAAACGGCCCTGTACGGATAGCCACAGTTGTCAACCAATTTGATTAGTACAGATGGTGGCTAGGCAGCGGTGGTGGCGGCGTCCGCCAACAAGGCGCCTATCATCCGCAATCGCTCCTCGCGCAGCTTTGTCCAAGGATAGGACATGTTCAGGCCGACGAAGTTTCGGAACGAGTCAGTCATCGAGAACATCGGACCCGGGGCTATTGCAATACCATGTCGCAGCGCCAGGCTCGCTGTTGCGAGAGCGTCGAAAGCCTTGGGACCGCGGAGCCAGCACACGACGCCGCCACTCGGCCGCGAAACAGCGCAGTTCTCTGGAAAATGTTGCGAAATAAGCGCCAGTCCCCTTGCATGCGCGAAGTCAACAATTCGCGCGTGCGGCGCATCTGACGATCATAGCTGCGTGCCGAAAGGTATTGCGACAGCGTCTCCGCTGCTTTGGCAACAACGCGTCGCATTGCATCATCGCTATAGGTGATGCCGGTTGGGTAGTGGTGGGTAGCCATCAAGAGACAGGCCGAGACGGGATTGCTGTCCATCAGGTAGGCAAATTGGTCAGGGTCGATCCCATTCTTTGGGTGCGAGTAGATCTCAACAGCCCTCAGGTTTCGCCTTTGAAGCGCCGCAAGCATAGGGAAAAAAGATGGGCTTTCGACAAGCACCAGGTCCCCGGGTTGCGTGACAGTCTCAATGCACAGATTCAGAGCGTGCGCTCCGCCCTGGGTCAAAACTATGCCCTCGGTGCCCACATGAAGACCGCGTTCCACCAGGCGCTTGGATATGAACTCGCGCAACGATGCCTCGCCCTCGGGCGGAGATGGTACGCGCATGCGCATCACTTTGTGCCGCAGCTCCTTGCGCAGGAAATACTTCAAGTCTCCTTCGGGGAAGAGATCCGCGCTCGGCAAAACCGAACCGAATGTTTCGAGACCCGGCTTCGTCCACGACGACATGATACTGAACGTCAGGTCCGCGATGGCGCTTGGACTACGGTCTTCCGCCAGGACCTCATCGCTGAATGGGGCGAACTCATGCATCGGTCGCGGCGCTCGCTGCAGGTAAAAGCCTGAGCGGGGTCGGGCGCGAATAACTCCGTCGCTTTCCAGCAGAGAATAGGCATGGTGTACCGTAACCATGCTGTAGCCTGTTTGAGCACTGATCTCGCGAATCGAGGGTAGACGAGCTCCGACTTCGATAGATCCTGCCTCGATGCGTTGTTGGATCAGTCGAACGATTTCTTCGTAACGTCGCATCCCGCCAAAGCGCCGATCGATCCACCTGTGAGCACGTTTCAACATCAGCGGCCAGCGCATCAGTTGACGGAATGCGCTCTCGGCGTCCATTCAAGTCGCAATGCCTTGATATGGTCTGGAGTTATCCCGCAGCAACCGCCCAGGATCTGACATCCCGCTGCCCGCCATTCGTGACTTTGAGATGCGAACTCCCCGGGCGAAACAACCGTGTTGAAATTCCAGCGGGGCATCACGAAATGGCCGGAATGCGGATAGGCCGCGACGGGACCTGACCACACACTGCGTATCTGTTTGAGCGCCGGGAGCACAAGTTCCAGATCGGTGTGCATGACAGAAATTATGTCGACACCGAGCGTCGAGATGTTGCTTGCGATATCAAGCAGGTCGAACTCGAGCCCAGCGTCTGGACGGCCGACCAGTCCTCCATTCTTGCCCCGGACGACCGAAACTCCAGCCATGACCGGAAGCCCCGTTGCTTTGCCAGCCTCGATCTGGACGGTTGCATAGTCCACATCGCGCAACATCTCCAGGATGATGAGGTCGCAGCCCTCGCCGGCCAGCATCGATGCCGCCTCGGCGAAGCTTTTACGGGAGTTTTCGGGTGAGGGGCGCCTGGCAGGGTCAAGACCTGGCGCCATGCCCGAAATCGCGCCGCCAATCCAGGCCGCGCCTGCACGTTCGCGCGCTTCCTTCGCACACTCGATGGATGCCCTGATGACCGCCGGCGATTGGCCGGCACGACCAATACCGTCCATCACGAAGCTCGTCGCTGCATAGGTGTTGGTCGTAATGATATCTGCCCCAGCCGCAATGTAGTCGGCATGAATCTCCGTCAGTATCTCGGGATGCGTGACCGCTGCGAGCGCGGACCATGCATCGTCATGCATAGGCACGCCGCGACGCTCGAGTTCGGTACCGGTTCCACCATCGAGGATGAGCAAATTGCCGGACTTAAAAGCTTCCCCAAATGACGACTGCATGATTGCCCCTTGATGGTCAGACGGCTTGCGACATGGATGTCATCTCTTGCCAGATAGACGCCGCGCGTTCGGCAGGATTCGTCATGTAACGCGCGGAATCGGACAAGAGGCTTGGCAGAAGCGTCGGCCTCAACCGAAGGGCCCGCTCCATCTCAAGGCCAGATCTTCGCGAAAGGCGAAACGTTGCAAGTGATGCACGACGACGCCAGCCAGTTCTTTCGTGGCTTCGCGCGAAACGTCGGTGACAGTTATGTTGAGGACCTTGTTTTCGGCGGTCAGATCGACCTTTTGACCATTGCCGAAATCGATGTGTCCCTCGAGACTGTCAAACTTGACTGTGTAGCCATGCGACCAGTGTTTGCAAAGCTGCTGTAGGTATCTGCTCCCGCGCTCCGTCCGGACGGTGGCAGTTGAAAGGGGCACGATCATCTCCACTGGGCATGGCCGGCGCGTTCACACCGGCCGAAGGGTTTGCCAAGCCGAAGAGTCCGCTGGCCGAAGCGCCGCTCTCGGGCTTGCGGATCCCACTTCCGTGGCGAGTCTTTAGCCGGCACAATTGAGTCCACCGGCAAATGAACGCTTTCGTGGGCATGGTGGTCTGTTCCAGTGCTGCTCATGACCGGACGTATCATCTCTTGCGAGATTGCTTTTTGTCGTGCCGGCAAAATCCGTGATGCGATTGTCGAGATTGGACAAGGATGCTGGCAAAGGTCCGCTTTGGTCAGGGCCAGTGAAACCTGGTAGCAAAGCACCCTGCGATTCCTCAGGTGACGGTGTTGGTCAGCACCCCCACGTCCTCGATTTCGACCTGCACGATGTCGCCTCGCTTGAGAGAAACGCGCGGGTCTTTGTAGTAGCCGACGCCTCCAGGCGTGCCGGTCGCGATCAGGTCGCCGGGTTCAAGCGTGATGTCTCTGCTTATGAACTCTATGAGCTCGGCAACGCCAAACACCATGTTGGCGGTGTTGGAATCTTGCATGGCTTGCCCGTTCAGCGTCAGCTTTATGGCCAGCTTTTGTGGATCCTTGATCGCGCTGGCCGGGACAAGAGCAGGGCCAATCGGGCAGAATGTGTCGAACGACTTCCCGCGCGTCCACTGGACATCTTCGACCTGCACGTCACGAGCGGAGATATCGTTGACGCACAGGTAGCCAGAAATCAGGTTCAGCGCATCCTTCGCATCGACATTCCTGGCTCGACGACCAACGACAACGCCCAATTCCGCTTCGAAATCCACGCACCTAGAGGTGCCTGGCAACATGATGGCATCCCCATCGCCGACGAGGGAATTCGACCATTTGGCGAAAAGGAGTGGGCGTTCGGGCAATGCGACCTTCGCTTCGGCGGCATGGTCCTTGTAATTGAGCCCAACGCAGATGATCTTGCCTGGAAGAGCGATCGGCAGCTTTGGCGGAGACATCAATTCGAACCCTTCAGTTTGCTGCCGTAAATTCCTGTCAGTCGCGCATCAGTGTTGGAGGCGCTTTTTATCCAGCTCTGCATGTCACCGGACTTCCACCAGTATGACGGATCATCCGTTTCCTCACCTGCGAGGTCTTCGACGGAAACGCCGCGGAAACGTTGAAGGGTAAATTCGCTTTGGCGCATGAACCCGACCGCGGTCGTTCCAAAGATCAGCGGATGGATATTGACCGACCACCCTTCCAGCGGACCTAGCTGGTCCAGCGCGGCCCGTTCATCGGCGTTGCGAACATGGAACACCGCAAACCCGCCATTCGGGTCGGCGAAATGATCATGTGCGATGCAGAGCCCGCGTTGCTCATCGAGGAGATACTCATTGAGACGGAGATTGGACTCGTCCCATGACATCGACGCGGGCGCGAGCGCGTATACGAGACAGCAGGTTTCCTTCATGATTTCCTCTTGTGATTGAAGTCCAGCCGTGATCTTCAGGTCGTCACGGCGAACCCGTGCGAGGCCCAGTCTTCCAGGCCTTCGACGTAGCGGAAGACGTTCTTGTAGCCGAGATTTTCCAATCGTTCGGCGGCCCGAAGGCTGCGCTTGCAGTCGGCCGAGCCGCAATAGACGGCGATATCAGCCATCTTGTCGGGCAGCAGCGTTGGCGCTCTTTCAAGTATCGTGTCGGATGTCCCGAGGATGGCGCCGGGGATATGGCCTTCGGCGAAGTACTCGGGCAAGCGGGTGTCGACCAGAAGGAGTCTTTGCCCGGCATCCAACCGGCTCTTGATCCCATCAGCGGAGATAAGCTGCATACGTCCTCCAAGGAGTCTAGCGCCTGGACAGGCTCACCGATGGTGTCTTCTCAATGAGTTCGATGGTGTAGGGGTGGCGCGGCTCACCAAGCACTCGCGCTGTAGGCCCATAGTCGACAATGGTTCCGCCCTGCATCACTGCCACGCTGTCGGCGATGGAAGCCACCAGGGCGATGTTGTGGGTGATAAACAGCAGCGCCAGCCCGCGTTCCCGACTAAGATCCTGGAGCAGCTTGATGATCGAAGCCTGCACCGAGACGTCGAGCGCGGAAGTGATCTCGTCGCAGATGATCACGTCCGGGCTGCACGCGAGTGCCCGGGCGATCGAGGCTCTTTGACATTCGCCGCCGGATATCTCTCGAGGAAATGCATCGGCAATCGACTTGGGAAGTGACAGTTCGGCAAGAAGATCAACAGATCTGCGGTGGGCGTCCCGTCTGGACATGCCGAAGAAATGCTGGAACGGCGAACTGACGTTTTCCGCGATCGTCCGGCGAGGGTTCATGGAAGCGTGCGGATTTTGATAGATGTACTGCAACGTCCGGCGCTGATCGTTCGAACGGTCGAACAATGCCGCGGGCAGGAGGTCGCCTTTGAACCGGATTTCTCCCGAGCATCCACCGGACAATCCCATCAGCGATCGCCCCAGCGTGGTCTTGCCGCTTCCAGATTGCCCAACCAGGGCAAGGACTTCGCCAGAGCGCAGCTCAAAATTCAGTCCATGCAGCACCTGAAGCCGCCCGAAAGATTTGGATAGATTTTTCCCTGACAGCACTGCCAACTTGGCCTTGTCCGCCAAAGGCTCCGCCCGTGCGCTTCCTTTGGAGGCTTTGAAGGCGGTAATGTCCGGCGCGGCCGCAAGCAGGCTGCGCGTGTAGCGATGAGCCGGCCGATGAAGCACCTGGTCCTTGTCGCCGACTTCGACGATCTCCCCCTTCAACATGACCATGACGCTGTCAGCGATCTCGGCCACGACGGCGAGGTCGTGCGTGATGTACAAGGCGCAGACCTTGTGGCGCCGGCACATGTCGCGGATGGTTGACAGCACATGAGCCTGCGTAAGGATGTCCAGGCCGGTTGTCGGCTCATCGAGAACGATTGCACGCGGCTTGGCAATGAAAGCCATGGCGATCATCAGCCGTTGTTGCTGACCGCCGGAGAGCTCGTGTGGGTAGCGGTTGAGAAATGCATCGTCGGAAGGAAGCGCGACGTCCTGCAGCGCTGCCGCGACGCGTTCGCGACGCTTCTCGGGCAGACCGATGCCGTGGGTTTCCAAAACCTCGGCGACTTGTCTTCCGACCCGTTGCGAGGGGTTGAGAGCGATCCCGGGATTCTGTGGGATATAGGAGACGTCGCGACCGCGCATCGCCCGAAGACTGTCACGATCGAGGCTCAGGATATCCGCCCCCGCGAGCCTGACTGTGCCACCGGTGATCGTGGCGCCCCTGCGGGTGTGACCGAGCAGAGCCATCGCCACGGTGGTCTTGCCCGAGCCGGATTCTCCCACCAGCGCGAGGATCTTGCCAGCTTCGATCTCGAAGCACACGTCCCGGGCGACCCGCGCTCGTGTCCTGGAAACTTCCACATTGAGCCGATCGACTTCGACGACGTTCATGTGTTCGGGCTCACATCGCCGATGTTCGAGGCGCTGCGCGAGATTGCCTCCGCCAAAAGATTTGTGCCGATCGTGAAAACGGCGATCATCGCCAACGGAGCAAGCACGCCAAAGGGCTGTAAAATGAGCCCATCACGGTTTTCGCTGATCATAAGGCCCCAATCGGAGGCAGGCGGCTGGATGCCGAAGCCCAAAAAGCTGATGCCCGCCACAATGCCGATGGACCATGTCATCCGCAGCCCGATCTCGACCATCAACGGCGTTACGAGATTTGGCAGAAGTTCTCGAAGCAATATGTCACGCGTCGGGACACCGATGGTCTCGGCGGCCTCAATGAAGGGCTGATTAACGATTTCGATCGTAACACCTCGAACCATGCGCGCGACCCTCGGCGCGTGCGATATCGAGACGACCAGCACGATCAGCCACAATTGCGGGCCCAGCATCGAAACAAACAGAAGCACAAGAACCACTTGAGGAAAGGCAAGGACGACGTCTGTCAGCCACATCAGCACATCGTCGATAATCGATCGGGAATAGCCCGCTACCAGTCCGATCGTCGTTCCCAAAGCCGCGCCGATCGCGGTCGCCGCCAGTGACATCCACAGAACCGAGAAACCGCCATTGAGGACTCGTGACAGGACATCGCGGCCCAATCCATCCGTGCCCAATAGCGCCTTGGCGGAAGGCAGTGCATAGGGGCGTTGAACGAACTGTGTCGGCGTGTGCGGCGCGAGCATCGGCCCAAGCACGGCTACGCCGATCACCAAGGCCACCATGGCAGTGCCGACTGCCATCGCCTTGCGTTGTCCTGGCCTTGCCCGAGACGGAGCTCGCGCAGCCATGGTCCGATCACCTGCCAATGCCTGCTTCAACCTGACCTCAACCATGGCTCGTCCTGAGTCTTGGGGTAAGTCTGATGGTCAGGTAGTCAGCCAGGAGATTCACGACCACATAAAGCGCAGCCTGTATTACGGCAATTGCCTGGATGACGGGCAGATCGCGATTGGCAATGGCATCTGTCAATGCGCTTCCAAGTCCTGGAAAGCGGAAGAGATACTCAACGACAACGATGCCGCCGGCCATGTAGGTCAGCACCAAAGCGCTTCCCTGCACCGTCGGGATCAGGGCATTGGGAACGGCGTGACGCAGTACTACACGGCGCTCCATCACCCCCTTCAGCCGGGCCATTTCCACATAGTCGGCCTGCAGCACCTCTATCATGCTGCCTCGAAACAGGCGCGTCAGATAGGGAAGGGTGGCCAGGACGAGGGTCAAGGCAGGCAGGATGAAGGCTGAGGCGTAGTAGAATGGGCTTTCGCCCTCGGGGATCATCGACACCGCAGGCAGCAACCTTGTTACGGTGGTCGCGAAAAGGATGACCAGCACCATGCCGACGATGAACTCGGGAAGGGCCGTCAGGACGGTCGTCAACACCCAAACCGAAAGATCGGCTGGCTTGTCTCGTCTCATCGCGGACCAGCCCCCGAGGGCCAGGGAGACGGGTATGCAGATCGCCGCCGACAAGCCGACGAGAAGCAACGAGTTCAGCCCACGTGTCGCGAGCAGGCCTGAGACCGCCCGTCGAGACGCGAGCGACCTGCCAAAATCGCCATGCAGGATTCCGGACAGCCAATTGAAGTATTGCTGGATGACGGGAACGTTGAGCCCAAGCTGCTGACGAAGCAACTCGACGCGATCGGGCGCCGCGTCGCGCCCCAATATCGCTATGGCCGGGTCACCGGGGAGCGCCTGGGTGCCAAGGAAGACCACCACCGAGATCATGAGGAGCGTGGCAACGCCAAGCAGCGCGCGGCGCAGGAGCCACGCGCCGCCCTGCACCGGCGACCAGTTCTGCTCACGCTCCATCAGGTAAAAAAAACGCGTTCGAATTCAAATGAGGTCAACGGCAGTCCGTTGCGATCTGGCCGGAAGCCGGCGAGCTTGCTGCTGTAGGCATCGATCTGGTTTGCGAAGCCCCAGATGATGTAGCCGCCCCGCTCGTATTGGATCTTCTGCATCTTCTGGATCAATTCCTTGCGCTTGGCGGCATCAACTTCTTGTTGCGCCTTGCTGAAGAGGTCGTTGAACTCGGGGTCATTGAAGTGCGTCTCGTTGTAGACTGCTCCGGGACCGTCTGCCTGGGCCACCTGCACCAGATACGAATTGGTCGGCGACCAGTTGTCGACCGCAAAGGTGTATTTGAGGTAGTCCGGGCCGAAGAAGGATGATGGGTCGAGCTTTCTCAGCTTGATATTTATGCCGGCAGCCTTTGCCTGCTCGACCAGAACCTGCGATGCCTCCACGACTCCGGCATTTACGGGCGCCGTAACGAGTTCGATGTCGAGCGTATCGTGGCCTGCCTCCTTCAGAAGCGCCTTGGCGCGTTCGATGTCCTGCTTGCGCTGGGGCAGGTCCTTGGCAAAATCCGGATCGAAGGGATTGTAGAGATCGTTTCCAACGCGACCCTCGCCAAGCAGCGCCTGTTCGACCATCTGCTCACGGTCCACCACCAGCCGCATTGCCTCGCGGACCTTCGGATTATCGAAAGGTGGAGCGTCTGTGCGCATCGTGAAGGGGCGCCACCCGCCGGTTTCGGAACGGAGGAGCTTAAAGCTTGCGTCGCCTTCCACCGTGGCGATGCGCGTGTAAGGGATCGAGGCAATGGCATCAACCTGGCCGCCGAGAAGCGCGTTAACGCGAGCTGTCTCGTCGGCTATGTCGATAATTTCAAGTTCGTCGACGAAGGGGCCTCCCCCCCAAAAACTCGTGTTGGCGACGAAGAGCGAACGATCGCCAGGAGTGAAGCTCTTATACTTGAATGGACCGGTTCCGACGGGATTGGCCGGGTCAAAATCCGCCGGCACGATACTGGATGTCGTAGTCGCAAAGCCCGACAGAAACTCCGCGTTTGGCTTCGGCAGCTTGAAACGCACAGTTCTGTCATCGAGCTTTGTCATGCCCTTGGCGTCGACATAGGCAATCATCGCGGCCGCAGATAGCTTGGATTGCGGGTCCATCATCCGCCTGACGGTGAACATCAGATCGTCGGCACCCAGCGACTTTCCATTGTGAAATGTCACGCCCTTACGCAGCCGGACCGTCCATTCATCCCCGGCCTTGTTCGGCTCGGCGCTTTCGGCCAAACGCATCTCGAGTTCGAAGGTCTCCGCGTTCGGCCAAGCCAACAGGTCGTACAGATTGAAGGCGCGCGCAAAGTCTGCCTGGTTAGTCACCCGGTGGGCGTCAAGGGTGTCGGTCGGGCCACCTTGGCTCATGCCAATCCGCAGCCTGCCTCCCTTCTTGGGCGTTTGCGCAAGTGCTGCAATGTTGGGCTGAACGGCCAGTCCGACGCCCGCCGCGGCGCCCATGACCAAAAGGCGCCTGCGGGAAATCAATTCCCGCATATATTCCCGACGATCACGAAAATCGTTCATGGCAGTTCCTCCCCTTGTCGCCGTATGCGTTGACGGCGCTCACAATAATAATATAATGATATTGTCGGTCAAGCCCTTTCCTGAAACTCAGAATCAATGAATAGTGAAATGATGCCCTCTAGCTATCTAGGTCCCTCAAGTCGGCTGGCTCTGGAGGAGGCTTCCGCTCAGGGACGTCCTCCTTATCGTTGTGACGAGCAGCGGGTGTCGATCTTGGACGCCACCCTCCTGCTGGTGGCGACGGTTGGCTGCGACACCTTGAGGCTTCGCGACGTAGCCGCGAGCGCCGGCGTCTCGATCGGTTCGGTTCAGCACTATTTCGACACGCGGGAAAATTTGTTGGTGGAAGCATTCGAGGACTGGCGTCATCGCGCCTTGATCAGATTCAACCCGCTCCTGCAGGCGAAGGGCAGCGGCCTGGCTCGGCTGAGAGGCATACTGAGATACCTCAAGAACGAAGACCCGGGGCCAAGCACTCTCGTTTGGATTTCTTTTTGTCTTGCGGCCACGCGGATCGAGGACGTTCAGGTGCGAGTGCGCGACCTGTTCCAAACCTGGCATGATGGCTTGTCGAATGCCCTCTTGACGTCAGGACAGTGGAAGGACCTGGGCGAAGCCGGCGCCAGGCAGGCGGCCAGCTTGTTCATGTCACTTCATTTTGGCGCAGTGTTGACCTCGACGATCACCAAAGGTTCGGAAATCGATCATCAGGGATCGACGGTGCACTCGGTCCTTTCAAAGCTGCTGGCCCTCTCGTCGCAATAGCCACCCAAAATGTTGTCGGAGATGGAATTGAGTTCAATCAGCCTCGATCAAGCCAACAAGATCATCGACGGAGCTTTTTCCTACGCACGCGACAATGGTCTGAAGCCCCTTTCGGTGGTGGTGCTGGATGCGCGCGGGTCGATGAAGGCGGCCGCGTCTGCCGACGGGACAAGCATGGGGCGATCGCAAATTGCCTTTGGCAAGGCTTATGGCGGGCTCGCATTCGAGTGCAACTCACGCACTCTTGGCGCGATGGCGACGAGCCGGCCTCATTTCATCGGCGCTCTAAACGGAGTGTTCTCGGGCAACCTGGTCCCGGTACCGGGTGGCTTGACTATTGTTGGCCAGCACGGCGAAGCAATTGGAGCGGTGGGTGTTTCAGGCGATACGTCCGACAAGGATGAGGCAGCCGCTCTCGCCGGCGTTGCATCGGCCGGCCTCGTCGCGGCGAGCGAGTAAGTTGAGGATGTCGTCCATCAGCGTGAGCGTCGCACGGAGCTGATCTGCTTGCTGTCCCGCTCGAGCGCGCGGACGATGGCGGCTTCGGCTCTGTCCTCGCTGCGTTCCTCGATCGCGTCCACGAGCTCCGCAGCGATTTCCCGCGACACGTGCCGCTCGGTTTGAATGGCGCCCGGAGGCTTCGGCGCGAAAGTGGCAGCCCAGGCTTCTTCTATAGCGTGAGCAAGGAACACGTTTTGCGTTGCTTCCGCTACGGTCATTTGAAGCAACGTCTCTGCACGCCGCAGCAGGCTCGGACTGTCGGCGTGCTCTATGTCGTCCGCGGCCCGTCGCATAATCCTCAGATGGGAGGGCGTCCGTCTCACGGCAGCAAATCGGGCCGCAATGCGGGCATTGACGGATAGAAATTCGAAAGCCCGCATGATCGCTGCGGGATCGCGACCAATCCGACGCAGGACAAGCGATCGCAGGTCCTCTTCGCCGACGACAAAAGCACCGCCTGCGACGCCGCGCCTGACAGTGAGATAGCCTTCGGTTTCGAGTATCCGCAGCGCTTCGCGAAGTGTCACTCGCGACACTTCGAGCTTTTCTGCCAACTGGCGCTCAGCCGGGAGACGCTCGCCCGGCATTATCAGGCCGATATGGATCTGTCGTCTGAGGCCTTCGACGGCCAGGCCATATGCGGCCTGCTGTTCGACCGGCCGGATTCCCCAGAGCATGATCAGACAGCCGTGAACGTGTTATCGACCATGATCTCTGCGCCATTGATGAAGCTCGATGCGTCGCTTGCCAGAAACAGTGCGACACTGGCGACCTCTTCGGGTTCGCAAATCCTGCCTTGCATGATGTTGACGTCGCCCTCGGAAGCGAGAATGCCGTAGCGCCTCAGCTGATCAATTTCATCCTCGCCGTGCCGCGTTCGCACGAAGCTCGGACAGAGATTGTTGCAGCGAATTCCGCGGTCGCGATATTCCACCGCGATGCTGCGCGCGAGCTGGTGCATGGCGGCCTTTGAGGCGCAGTAAGCACTTTCAAGGTGGGTCGCGGCTTTGACGCCCGTCGACGACGTGTTGATGATGACGCCCCTTCCTTGCTCGAGCATGCGAGGCAATACCAACCGCGTTACCATGAACGCACTCTTTGCGTTGTTGTCCATGAGCCAGTCCCAATCCTCGAGTGTCACCTCCAGGAAGGGCTTTACGATTATGACGCCAGCGTGGTTGAACAAGATGTCTATCTTGCCCAAGTGAGTGTGGGCGTTTGCAACGACACGCTCAACGTCGGCACGAATGCTGACATCCCCATGTTCGAAATGGACGGGAAGGTTCTCGGCGAGGCATTCATCAACGAGGCCTTCGCCGGCTGCCTGGTCGCGATCGGCAAAGACGACCCGGCAGCCCTCGCGAAGAAAAGCGCGCACCGATGCCGCACCGGCGCCTTTCGCGCCCCCGTAATCAGCGCGGTTTGTCCGGCGAGCATTCCTGCTGATCTAGTCATGTCGGTAGGACCCATTGATAGTTATCGTTGCACCAGGCCACCGATGACGATCTTGGCACCAACTGCTCTGGAATCGCCATGTGCATCAGCGCGTTCGTCTGTGCCAGTAGCATAATAGGCAGGCATTCCGCCAGAATCTCGCGCGGTGGGCGCTGATTGGCGGCCTGAGGGCGAGGCAACCACCGCATTTGCAAATGGGACGTCGTCGCTACGCAAGCGCCGGGTAATCGGTGTAGCCGGCTGCCCCTTGGGTGTACCAGGTCGTGATGTCTCGAGTTGCCAGCGGCTTGCCGGACCGTAACCGCTCCGGAAGATCCGGGTTGGATATGAACGGGCGTCCGAAGGAGATCGCGTCTGCTTCCCGACGGCTCAAGGCGTCCTGTGCCGAACGGCCATCATAGCCTGAATTCAATACCAGGACGCCTTGGAATGCTTTGCGGATAAGAGGATGGATGGGTGGCCGATCGGGCTTGGCGAAGGTGTCCTCTGGCCTGGGCTCACGTATCTCCAGGAAGGCTATGCCAAGGCTGGACAACGCGGCTGCAGCCGCCACGAATAGCTTTTCCGGCTCATCGTCGTTGACGCCGTAATATGCGCCGTTGGGCGACAACCGCACGCCAGTCCTGTCGCGACCTATCTCCTCCACGACAGCCTCGGTTGTCTCAAGCAGAAAGTTGATCCGGTTGCCAATTTCGCCGCCATAGCGATCCCGGCGCCTGTTTGCGCTGCTGCGGAGGAACTGATCGACCAGATAGCCGTTCGCACCGTGGATCTCCACGCCATCGAAACCCGCCAGAACTGCGTGTCGAGCCGCTTGGCGGTACTCGTTCACAACGTTGCGAATGCCGGTCAAACTGAGCGCTCGAGCACGAGCGTAGGCACGCTTGCCGTCGTAGGTATGGGCGAGCCCCGGCGCGATCGTGGCCGATGCCGATACGCTTCGCCGCCCATCCAAGAACTGTGGCGCGACCATGCGGCCCATATGCCAGAGCTGGCAGAAAATACGCCCGCCGGCCTCGTGAACTGCGCGTGTGACGACCCTCCAGCCGGCGACTTGGTCTTCGCTCCAGATGCCCGGCGCGTAGGGCCAGCCGAGGCCTTGCCGGCTGATGGCTGTCGCCTCGCTCACAATCAGGCCCGCCGATGCGCGCTGTGCATAATATTGCGCCATCAGCGGGGTCGGAACCGCGCTCCGGGTTGCGCGAGAACGCGTCAGCGGCGCCATCAGTATTCTATTCGGGGCGACCGTCGCGCCGATCGTGACCGGATCGAAAAGAGAGGGCATGACAGTGCCGGCCACTGGGCGGCCATCAGCCGTCATAGCCAGCGGTTCCTTCGTGACATTCGCGTGCCATTGTGCATTCCCGCTGTCGTGGCTTAGAAACCTTGAACCTTGTCGACAACGTTGTGGAGCGGCTTGCCGCTTGCGAACCGTTCGCAATTGTCTCTGATGATCGCGAACCGCCGCTCATCGAGGTCCGGTCCATAGCTTGCCATGTGTGGCGTGATGAGAAGGTTCGGCGTGCGCCAAAGAGGGTGCTCGGGCAGCAAGGGTTCATCTTCGAAGACGTCCAGACCCGCGCCAGCCAGGTCTCCGGCATTCAAGGCCTCGATGAGATCCGCGATGGAGGTGGTCCCCCCACGACCTACGTTGATGAAGAAGGCAGAAGACTTCATGGCGCGAAAGCGGTCCCGCTTGAACATCAGCCGTGTTGCTGGGGTCAGCGGGACCGTGACGACGAGAAAGTCGGCTTCCGGCAACAGTTGGTCGAGCTCTCCCGCGGCAGCGACACGCTGGACATACTGAACGGGCTCCGTCCTGCGGGCATCCACACCGATCACCCTTAATCCAAAAGCGGCGCAGAGCCGGGCGAGTTCGCTTCCAATGCCGCCCACACCCACGATGAGTACCGTCTTGCCCGGCAGCGGGATGACGCCCGTATCGAGGGGCTCGGGGTTCCATTCATGCTTGAATTGGCGGGGCAGGTAGTAATGGAGCCCTCGCGCGAACCCCAGAATATACGCCATGACATGGACTGCGATGTGATCGCTATAGATGCCGCGAAAGTTGGTGAGAACCAGTTTATGCTGTTGCAGGAAGTCAGGGAAAAATCCTTCCGGCGGCGCTGCATAAGGGGCCTGCAGCCATTTCAGTTTCGAGGCCCGCGAAAGCAGTTCGGGCGTAACCTCGCCATAGGCTGCGTCAGCGCCTGCGATCAACGCCAGTGCATCGGCCTGATTTTCAGCCAGATGGAATTTGAAAGGGCTGGAGGACGCGGTCAGGCGGTGATGCCAGCCACGGATAATGTCGTCCTGCGGCGGCAGGAACACAAAGCTCAGTTGATCTTGCATGTAAAATTTATCTCTCGTCCTTGGCTTGGATAAGTGATCCAGCCTGCTCCTCGGCCGATGCCGCTTCCTGGATGATCCACTCGCAGAATCGGCTGACGGCATTGTTCGGCGCTCGCATATTTCGCAGCTTCAGATAGAAGCTTCCGATCGACATCAGGCCGAACCTGAAGGGCTGAACGAGCGTTCCTGTCCTGACCTGTTCGGTGACCAGGGGCGGCCCCAGCAGCGCAAAGCCTTCGCCAGCCTCGCAAGCCTGAATCAGGTTGGCATAGTTATCCACCGTGATGCCCGGCGGCAGCTTCGAAACATGGATGCCGTTCTGCCTGAACCAACTGCGCCATTTTGAGCGCGCGTCGTATTTTCGGCCTTCCAGGTAGATCAGCCGTTCACTCAGCAGATCTTCGGCTCCCGAACTTGGCTTCAGGTTCGTTTGGTAAGTTGAGCTGCAGGTCGGCGCCACTTGTTGTTTAAGCAGGAAGCGCGCGCTGGGATCGATAAGGTCATCCTTGAAATAGCGAATGGCAATGTCGACGTTTTCCTCGTCGACATCGATGTATCGATCGGTCACGACGAGGTTGATCTCGATGTCGGGAGAAGCGGCTCGGAAAGAACCAACCCGAGGTAAAAGCCAGTAGGTTGAAAACCCCGTCGTGGTCGTCACAGTAACGGTGTCTTCCTGCGGATCGTTCTCGATTGCCAGAACGACATCGAGGATTTCTTCGAGGCTTCGGGAGACGACGGCGAACATCTTTTCGCCCTCGGGCGTCAAGCGCACTGATCGGTTCAGCCGATGAAAAAGGGGTTTGCCAACGAAGTTCTCGATCGCCTTGACCTGGTAGCTGATTGCCGCTCGCGACACGTTGAGGGCTTGCGCGGCCTCGGTAAAATTGGAGTGTTTGGCGGCGGCTTCGAACGCGACCAGATAGTTTAGAGGCGGCAACTGGTATCGGAACTTCGCCATCGCTCGCGGTCCATTGAGCGCACTGCGTACTTTCAACTCCGCGGCGCGTTGATGTGGCGCCTTGGCAGGGCGCCGATCGGGTATACGAGACGATAGCAAGCCTGTCACGAAGTTGCACCGCTAACTGAAAGTGCTGTGTACGATCGCGCCCTGGCGCGCCTTGGCATCCGGCAGCAGCTTGATGCCGAGGCCGGGAGCGCGTGGGGCCGCGGCGTAGCCGTTGACGATTTCGGGAAGTCCGCTCACCACGTCGAGGTACCAGCCGCGATAGTAGGCGCGCACGGCCTCCTGCATCAGGGCGTTCGGCGCGTTGAACGACAGGTGGAGCGAGGCTGAAAGCACCACGGGTCCGGTGCAATCGTGTGCCGCCACCGGCAACTGATGGGCTTCCGCCATAGCGGCGATTTTCTTGGCTTCAGAAATGCCGCCGCACCACGACAGATCCAGCAAGAGGATGCCGGCCGCGCGACAGGCGAGGAGATCCCGGAACGACCATCTCGTGGCGAGTGTCTCCGAAGCGGCCAATGGAACGTGAGTGGCCGAGGCGAAGGACTGGAGCGCCATGAGGTCGTCCGCTCGGATCGGATCCTCATACCAGAATGGTTCGAATTCATCCGCGTAGTGGGCAAGCCGCTTGGCGGTCGGAAGATTGAAACTGTTGTTGAGTTCCAACATGATTTCCATTTTCTCGCCAACGGCTTTGCGGATCTTTTGCAAGGGCTCAAGCCCTTTCTTGATCTGGGCCGGGTCGAGCTCCATTGTCAGATTGCCGGTCTGGAACTGCTTGAACGGCCAGATCTTCATCGCGGTTATCCCCTCTGAAAGCAGGTCTTGCGCGAGTTCGGCAGGATTGTTCAACGATGCTTCGTAATCTTCGTGACGACGCGACCCCTTGCCGGCGCTGACATTCATGGCCCGATTGCCGAAACCTTGCCCGCCGTAGCCCGCGCAGGTGTTGTAGATTCGGACCTGCTCGCGTGAGAGGCCTCCGAGCAACTGCCATACGGGCTGGCCGGTGACCTGGCCGAAAATGTCCCAAAGGGCGATGTCTATGGCCGAATTGCCTCGCGTTTCGGCACCGGTTGAATTGAACCCCAGAAAACCTGCGAGATCCCGCGAATGTCGATCAATGCGAAGCGGGTCCTTCCCGATGAGGTATGGTGCGGCGACCTCATGTATATACGCCGTAACCGTGAGGGGGTTGTAGAAAGTCTCACCAAGCCCGACTATTCCTTCATCCGTATGTACCTCCACCCAGATCGTATTGGACGAGGTATCCGGGAGGTAGACGGTCTCTAACCTTGTGATCTTCATTCTGGCTGGGAAACTTTCTTGAGGTGAGGGAGGATAGTCTCCGCGGAACGCCGGACGAGGTCGCGGTATCGCGTTTCGCCGACAACGCCGCCCGCCGTATCGGAATGCACCTGCCCATGCTCGCCCTGGTCAATGGATCCGAAGGCCGGATCGAGCGGTGTTCGGTCCACAAAGGGCACGAACTCAACCGGAAGGCCACCTTTGTAACCGGCGGCAGCCAGGGCATCGATGATCTCGGCCCAATCGTAGTGGCCCATTCCGGGCGCGAGGCGGTTCGAATCGGCAAGATGGTAATCGGCAAGCTTGCTGCCGGCTAACCGTATCGCCCCGACAGGATCGGGTTCTTCAATGTTAGCATGGAAGGCGTCCATGCAAACCCCGCAATCACCGCCCACGGCGTCTGCCAGCAACAGCGCTTGATCTAGACGATTGAGAAAATGCGTTTCGAAGCGGTTCAGAGGCTCCAGGGCGAGCCGAATACCCAAACGGCTCGCGCTTGCGTTGATCTCCTGGAGCGCATCGACGCACCAGTACCATTCTTCCTGCGGACTTGCGGCTGGCCCCTCCCGGCCAAAGCCGGGCACAACGACCAGGACTTGTCCTTTGAGGCGGTGCACGAAGTTGAGGCAGTCAATCGCATATCTGATATAGGCCGATCGCTCGTTTGCATTTGTCGTCAGCAGTTTTGTCTGCGCATACGGCCACATGACGCCACCCCAGCAGCGCACGGCCCTGTTGGCCAACAATTCCCTGACACTGTCGGCTCTCGATAGCAGTCCCGGATCACAGTAGATCTCCAGGCTCTCATATCCAAACTCGACCAAGCGATCGCAGGATTTTGCGAGCGGCTCCGGTTTCATCCAGTTGTGTATCGAAAGATGCATCGAGACCCCTGAAGCCGGCCCCGGCGCGATGTTGACAGGCCACTCGGGTGAAATAATCGCATCAAATCAGAGACATGCAGATGTCCAAAATTTTGACGGCTAGGCGACAGCATAAGCTGAGTTGACCCCCGACGTGTTCGGTTCATTAGCTAACGAAGAAACAATTGAGAGGACCGGCTGAACCGTGCAGGCGCGTTCGGGCAGCCGCAACAGTCGTCAAGTTTCAAGAGCCAGCCAAAGGGTTGAGGCACGAATTTTGCGTCTTGTTACGACCTCCGCGGATCAATCGTCCTCGCGTACCGCCAAGGTTCTGTCTCGAGGCATGGAAGCCTTGCTTGCTCCGCGAGCAATAGCGCTTCTCGGCGCATCGCCACGAGAGGGAAGCCTGGGCAACGCGATGATTCAAATGGCCCGAAGGGGGGGATACTCGGGCGAGATTTTCGCGGTAAACCCGCAGTACTCGCAAATCGACGGGCTGCCCACCTTTTCGGACTTGCAGTCACTTCCTTATGTCGTCGATCACGTCGTCATCGGCCTCGGTAACGAACGCCTGGAAGCGGCTCTCAAGGCTGCGGTTGCGCACCGCGCGAGTGCCGCAACCATCTTTGCTTCCTGCGTCAGTCCCGCCCTGCCGGGCCTCAAGGAAAGATTGACTTCCATCGCAACAGGCGCCGGCATGGCTATTTGCGGCGGCAATTGCATGGGTTTCTACAATCACGCAATCGGCTTGAGAGTAGCCGGCTTTCCTGCCCTGCAACCCATGCACGATGGGCCGGTCGGGCTGATCGCTCAATCGGGCTCGGTCTTCGGCGCCCTGGCGCACAATGACGATAGGCTGAGACTTGGTGTGGCCATTTCTTCTGGGGCGGAAATGGTGACCACGACCGCCGATTATCTGCAGTGGATGGTCGATCGATCCTCGTTCCGCGCTGTCGGCCTGTTCATTGAAACCATACGCAATCCGCGCGCTTTCGAAGAAGCACTCACGCTTGCGGCGGAACGCGAGGTCGCAGTCATCGCCCTCAAGGTTGGCCGAACCGCCAGGAGCGCAGAGATGGCGCTCAGTCATACCGGCGCGATTGCCGGTGCCGATGCCATCTATCAGGGAATGTTTCGTCGCTATGGCGTCATTCAGGTCGATGATCTCGACGAAATGGCCGCGACCATGCTGATGTTCCAGCAGCCGCGGCGGGCTATCAAGGGAAATTTGGCGGCGGTTCACGACTCCGGTGGCGAACGCGAGCTGGTTGTCGACCTCGCCGAGCGTCTCGACGTCGCCTACGCGGAGCCCCATGCGGCGACGCTGGAGAAAATTGCATCCTGTATCAGCGACGACCTGAAGCCGGCGAATCCATTGGACGCTTGGGGCGGCTCAGCCAATTTTGAGGCCGTCTTCGCGGATTCGATGACTGCGTTGCTGGAGGACGACAACGTCGCGACCGGCGCGTTCTTCTGCAACATCCGTGACGGGTATTTCGTATCCGAGGGTGTTGCGAACGCAGCTGTTGCCGCGCATGGGCGAACCACCAAGCCTGTTGCGGTCGTCACAAACTACGCCGCTGTCAGGCATGACGCCCTGGCGCTTCGTCTCACCCAGCTTGGGATCCCCGTTCTGGACGGAACCCAGACCGGCCTGCGAGCCTTGCGGCATTTCATCTGCTGGCGCGCGAGGCCGATCACTGCGCCGGAAAGGCCGCCCGACATTCCAGAGGGGCCGAGCATTTGGGCGCGGCAACTGAACCGTGCCACATCCCCGCTTTCCGAGCATGAAGCTCTCGAGTTGCTGTCGGCCTATGGCATCGACACTCCGAGGCGCAGGCAGATCGCCAGCCTCGAGGACATGCGGCGGGCCGCCGCATCATTGGCGTTCCCGGTCGCGCTGAAGACGGCGTCGGACGGCGTCCTGCATAAAAGCGACTTGGGCGGGGTCACGCTTGATATCGCGAACGAACCGTCGCTGCTCGCCGCCTACGACAGGATGTCGGCTCGCCTGGGCCCGAAGGCACTGGTGGCCGAAATGGCTCCCAAAGGCGTGGAACTGTCGCTCGGCGCGATCATCGAGCCGGGATGGCCGCCCGCGGTAATGGTGGCGGCCGGGGGGATATTGATCGAGCATCTGGGAGATGCCGCGTTCGATATCGCGCCCTTGGACGCCAAGCGGGCCCGGGCAATGATCGATTCGCTCGGCGTGAGAAGGCTCCTGCATGGCTATCGCAATTTTCCGCCGGTCGAACTCGCCACGGTGGTCGAAACAATCGTCAGATTCAGTTGGCTTGTGTCGGATCTCGCACCGTTTGCCGCAGAAATCGACGTAAACCCGGTAATTGTCGGAGCTACCGGCGCGATTGCGGTCGACGCGCTTGTCGTTCCTGTTCCACACGGCGAGCGCAATGAGTAGCTCAACCATTTCACCCGGGCCCGGACAGTTTCGGTTGGAATTGCAATCGATCGAAAAGTCGTTCGCGGGCATTCACGCCCTGCGCGGCATCGATCTGGGAATACGCGCAGGCACCATACATGGCCTGATCGGCGAAAATGGTGCGGGAAAGTCGACGCTCGGAAGAATTATTGCCGGCGCCACGACTCCCGACCTGGGGCGAATACTGATCGACGGCAAGCAGGTCACCCTAAGCGGCCCGCGTGACGCGCTCAGGCATGGCGTGGGTCTCGTCGCCCAGGAACTCAATGTCATTCCTCGCATGTCCGTCATCGACAACGTATTTCTTGGCAACGAGTTGGCGAGGGGCGGGCGGCTACGACTTCGCTCAATGCGCCGGCGATATGCGGAACTGCAAGAGCGATATGGCTTTGCGGTCCCGGCCGACACCGTTGTGGGCTCATTGCGGCTGGTTGAGCAGCAGAAGGTCGAAATCCTGCGAACGCTCGCCCGGGATGCCGAGATCATCATCATGGACGAGCCAACTGCGGCGCTGCCCCAAAACGATGCAAGCACGCTGTTCGACATCGTCAGATCACTGCGCCAGCGCGGCAAAACCATAATCTACGTCTCGCATTTCCTCAACGAAGTGCTCGCAATGGCCGACTTCGTGACCGTGCTGAAGGATGGTCATTTGATCGATACCTCGCCTGCCGCGGGCGAAACACCTCGCACGCTCGTTCGCAAGATGCTCGGCCAGGAGATGGACCTCGCCTTTCCTGCGAAAACGAGCCCGGTCGGCAGCCACCCAGTCCTGCAAGTCGAGGGTCTCAGCCGCGCTCCGGCTTTTCAAGACGTATCGTTTTCGGTGCTGCCCGGCGAAATAGTCGGACTGGCCGGGCTGGTCGGGAGCGGCAGGACAGAGCTGGGCCGGGCCATCTACGGCGCGGATCGTTTTACCTCCGGCTCGGTTCGGTTCAACGGCGAGGCGCTGAAGGTCTCCAGCCCGAAGGACGCCATCAAGCTCGGTATCGGACTGGTGCCGGAATCCCGCAAGGATCAAGGGCTTATGCTGTCCATGGATATCATGGACAACATGACCATGCCTCATCTCGGCAGCTACACGCGCGCCGGCCTGATTAACGAACCGGGGCGTAAGGCGGCAACTTCGCGCGTCGCGCAGAGGTTGAAAATCATGAGGCCGGTCTCCGGGCTGCCCGTGCGGTTGCTCTCGGGCGGCAATCAGCAAAAAGTCCTTCTCGGGCGCTGGATGATGCGCAATGCGAAGCTGCTCATCATCGACGAACCGACCCGCGGCGTCGACGTCGGTGCCAAACAGGCGATTTACGTCTTCCTGAACGAACTGGCCCAGCAAGGCATGGCCATACTGCTGATCTCGTCCGAGATGGAGGAGATCCTGGGCCTTTGCAATCGCGCCGTGGTGATGCGCGAGGGGCGTGTCAGCCGGCAACTCATGGCAGGGAACTTGACGGAAGACTCCGTCCGGCGCGCCGCGTTCGGCATGCAAGAAGACGGAGAATGAGAGTGATCGCGCAAGAATCTGGACGGGCTGCTGAACGCAAGCGGATTGCTTTTTCGACTGGAGAGTTGGGCGTCGTTCTCGGCTTCCTGTTGCTTTTCATCGCGCTCAGCATCTTCAGCCCTGTCTTTTTCACGCCGCGCAACCTGCTGAATATCGTCGATCAGTGGGCGCCGATCGCACTGATCGCCTGTGCGGGCACCCTGGTCATCATGGCCGGAGGGTTTGATCTCTCGGCCGGTGCCACTTTTGCCCTGGCCGGGATCCTGTCGATCCTCGCAACCAATGTCGCTGGCCCTGTCGCCGGCATCGTGACCGGGCTGGGGGTCGGTTTCCTGATCGGACTGGTCAATGCGCTGCTGACCACGGTTGGGAGGGTCAACACCTTCATCGGGACACTGGCGACCGCGATAATCGGGCGGGGTATCGCCACTGCCATTACAGGTGGCTTCATCGTCTCCACGGACTCCGAGGGTTTTGCCATCCTCGGCACCGCACGTGTTCTCGGCATACAATTGTCGGTCTATATCCTGGCGCTGACTGCCATCGCCTGCACACTGGTTGTGCTTCGCACCCCCTTCGGGCGCCATATCCTCGCGTGTGGGGGCAACCCCGAAGCGGCACGTCTGTCTGGCGTCAGTGTGCACCTTACGCGAGGGGCTACGTTCGTCATTTCCGGTCTGCTGGCGGCGCTCGCCGGCCTTATGGTCGCCAGCCAGGTTGGGTCCGTGCAATCGACGACCGGCGTTGGCATCGAGTTTACCGCCATAGCCGCGGTTGTCATCGGCGGCAATTCCATCTTCGGCGGCGAGGGCGCCATCTGGCGCACCGTGGTGGGCGTCTTCATCCTCGCCATGATCGGCAATGGATTCACGCTCCTGGGCCTCAACCCAACTTATCAGGACATCGTCAAGGGATTGATTATCCTGGTCGCCGTTGGGATCGACGCTTGGACTCGCAAGAAAATCTGAGGGCAACAATGAAATATTCTTCCATTCAAAAAAAATGCGGCTTTTGTGGCAAGATGCTCGCAAGGGTCAGCACTGATGAATTCTGCGACAAGACCTGCGAGACAGCCGCCGCGACTAGTCCGTTGCCAGATGATCTCCCAAAGGCTTTGGCAGAATGGTTGAAGACCGACTGCTATTCCGGGCAATCCAACGTCGATGCGATCACGCTCGAAGTGATCAACGGGGCTCTGCTGTCCATCTGCAAAGAGATGGCCAAGACCATGGAGCGCACGGCCTACAGCCCGGTCTTCTACGAGGGTGCCGACCTCACGACAGCTATCTATGACGCGGATCTGACTCTCATCGCCCAGTACGAGGGCATCCCGGCTCAGATGGGTTCGATGAAATTCGCGGTCGAGGCAGGCATCGATCACATCGGCAAGGAAAATCTCCAGCCCAACGACGCCATCCTGTTCAACGACAGCTATCACGGAACGCCCCATCTTCCAGAATTCTGCATGATCATCCCGGTGTTCCACGATGGGGAGATCGTCGCCTACTCGGCCACCATCGCACACCATACCGACGTGGGCGGTAAGTCGCCGGGGTCGATGCCAGCCGACGCCACCGAAATCTACCAGGAAGGCGTCATCATCCCGCCCGTCAAATTCATCAAGGCCGGGAAGGAAGATCCCGAGCTGTGGGAGATCATGCTCGCGAATGTCCGCACCCCGTTGAAGTCCTATGGCGACGCCATGGCGATGTACGCCAGTACGCGCATTGGCGAGCGTCGCATTCTCGAACTGGTCGAGCGGCACGGACGCCATCGTTTCCAGGAGTTGTGCGATGAAGTCCGGCGCTATGCCGAGCGCCGCATGCGCGCCAGCATCCGCAGCATCCCGAACGGGATCTACGAAGGCACAGTCCGCTTCGACTATGATGGCGTGACCACCGATCCCACCGTCGTTCGGCTGTCACTGATTGTGCTCGATGAGGACATCATCTTCGACTACCGCGGCAGTGACCGACAAGCAAAGGGACCCGTGAACAGCCCCTACGGCGTTGCTTATTCCGCGAGCGCCAATGCGATTTTCAATGTGGTCGATCCGTACCTGAACCACAATCAGGGCACCTTTGCCCCGCTTCATGCCATCCTGCCGCGGGGCAGCATAGTCAACTGCATGCATCCGGCTCCTCTCAGCGGCGGTCAGTCCGAGAGCCACAATGCATTGGTCGAAGGTGTTCTCGACGCCCTACGCAAGGCAATTCCCGACCGGGCGCCTGCTCCTGGCGGGAGCTCGACCACCCAGCTCACAGGTGGCGGCCGCGATGAACATGGCGAACCGTATACATTCATAACCTGGGAAGGATCGGGCTGGGGAGGCCTTCGCGAACGGGATGGAACGACGGCGGTCATGGCTTGGGTCGGCGTCGGCAGCAAGACATTCCCTGCCGAGGTGCTCGAGACCCACTACCCCTGGCGGGTTCGCAAGCACGAGTTGCGCCCGGACAGCGGCGCGGGAAAGTTTCGGGGCGGGCTTGGGGTTGCGACCGAATATGAAATCCTCGTGGATGATTTCCAGCTCAACAGCGTGTCCTGGCGCGGTGTGTCGGCGCCGACCGGGTTCAATGGCGGCGAAGCCGGCCAGATCACCACCATAAGAGTGCTCCGCGACGGCAAGGAATACACGCCGCTCGAGTTGGGGGCTCACATTGTCTGCCCCACACAGTTCAGCGCTCTGAGACTTCGCCGTGGCGATCGACTGCGAGTCTGCTCGCCGGGCGGCGCCGGCTACGGAAACGTGGCGGATCGAGATCCATCTCTCATCGAGCGTGATCTGATTGCCGGCTACATCACACCCGCAAAGGCCGTCCAATCCTATCGCATGGCCAAGGCGCAGGTGGACGCGATTGCTTCGAAGTACGGCCAGCGGTCCGGCAATATCCGAGTTTGAGGGATTCTTCATATGACAATGATCGGCGTCGACATCGGCGGCACCTTCACTGATTTCATTATTGCCGAACGCGGCTCGGTCCGCGTTCACAAGCGACCAAGCACCCCCAAAGCGCCGGCAGAGGCGTTCCTGAAGGGCTTGGAGGAGGCTTCGGTCGCTCCCGGTGCGCTGGAAAAGGCGGTCCACGGAACCACCGTTGGGACAAACACGATGATCGAGCGCCGGGGGGCCAGAGCCGGGCTGATCACAACGCTGGGCTTTCGCGACACACTGGAGATCGGTCGCGGCATCAAGCCGATGACCGACTATTTCAACCTCCGCTGGAGCGCGCCTGCGCCCTTGGTTCCACGGGAATTGCGATGCGAGGTATCGGAGCGAGTTGCGCCTGACGGCAGTATGGTTGATCAGTTGGATGAAGCCGGTGTTGAGGCTGCTCTAGCCTTCCTGTCGGAGCAGGGCTGCGATTCCGTCGCGGTCTGCCTGCTGTTCAGTTACGCCAATCCGGTGCACGAGCGCCGGATCGCCCAGATTGCAGCGGAGAGGTTCCCCGAACTCTCGATCTCCACGTCCTCGGACCTGCTGCCGCAGTGGCGAGAATATGAGAGAACCTCCACCACCGCCGGAGACGCCTACATTAAGCCCGTGATGGCGCAGTACTTCACCGCCCTGGAGAACAAGATGGCGGCCGGGGGACTGAACCGCGAGCTTTTCATCATGAAAAGCAATGGTGGCCTGATGACTTCGCGGACCGCCAAGAACTATCCGATCCACACCTTCCTCAGCGGTCCGGCCGCGGCCGCACTGGCAGGGAAATTCATCGGAAAGAGTGCAGGCTACGACAATGTGATTACCACCGACATGGGCGGCACCAGCTTTGATTTGTCCTTGGTGCGTGACAACGAGCTTGCCTACCGCACCGAAGGCGAAATCGACGTCGGTATTCCGGTTCTCATTCCGACCATTGACATTCGCACCCTCGGCGCTGGCGGCGGTAGCATTAGCTGGATCGATGTCGGCGGCGCCCTGAAAGTCGGACCGCAGAGCGCGGGGGCTGATCCGGGCCCGGCCTGCTATAGTCGCGGCGGCACAAAACCGACCGTCACGGACGCCAACCTTGTCCTCGGCAGACTAGGCACTGAAGCGGCACTGGGTGGATCGGTAAGGCTCGATCGTGACAAGAGTGTCGCGGCAATCAGGCAGGTCGCAGAGCCGCTTGGTCTGGAGGTCGAAAAGGTCGCCAAGGGCATTATCGACATCTGCATCAACAATATTGTGCATGAGGTACGGGCGATAAGTGCCCAGCAGGGAATCGATCCGAGAGCCTTTGCCATCATTGCAGCAGGCGGTGCCGGACCCCTGCATGTAGCGGCGCTTGCCGACGTTCTCGGAATGAGAACCGTGATCGTACCGCCGCGGCCAGGTTTGCTCAGTGCTTCCGGGTTGCTTTTGGCCGATCTGCGGTTCGATAGCGTCCGTTCGTGGCCCTTGGTGCTTGAACGCGGCGACCTTGGCCAGCTCAATTCAGTCTTCGACGAGATGGTTGCAGAAGCCCTGCATAATCTCGAGGGGGAAGGCTATGCCGGCGAGCCAACGCTGATCCGTTCGCTTGACATGCGCTACGAAGGTCAGAACTGGGAAATCAGTGTCCCTGTGCCGACCGGGGAGATTTCGTCCGAAGTGGTCGCCACGGCCTTCGATACCGAGCACGAGCGCCTCTACGGGATTCGCATTCCCGATGCTCGCCACGAAGTTGTCAATCTGCGCGTCACCGCCATCGGCCCTCAGGCAGATCCGACGCGCTGGCTACCGACCATACCAACTGGCGTCGCCGGTCCGCCTCCGTCGAGGCGCAGGGTCTATGACCACGCCTCCGATCAATATGTTGAAGCGCCGATCTATCATCGCGAGACACTGGTAATCGGCCAAGAGTTCGAAGGCCTTTGCATTGTCGATCAGACTGACACGACGTTGTTCGTGCCCTTCGGGTGGAAATGCAAGGTCGACGATCAAGCCAATATCGTCATGACCCGCGAAGATTAACTGCAAGAAGGGAGGACAACATGGATCGTGACCGCGCCAAGGGGTAGGGAGCGGAACTCTGAAGTGGAAGTCAAACGGTAACAAAACCAACGAACTGAAAAAGTATCAAGGAGCGGAACAATGAAAAAATCAGGTCGTAGAATCTCAAAAGAAGCTATCGGGTTGGCCGGCGGCATCGCGCTGACGATGTCGATGACCACCGCGGCGCTCAGCGAACAGCTAAAGCTCGCCCTCTTCGTACCCTTCAAAAACGCCTACTATGCCCAAACGATCGCTTCGACACAGTCTATTGTGAAGGAAGCTGCCGGGACGGTGGAAGTGTTTGACGCCGGCTCGGATGCTCAACAGCAGGCCAGGCAGATTCAGGATGCGACGGTATCGACGCGTTTCAATGCCTTTATGATCGTCCCGTTCGACGGCGGCGGGGTAGTGCCTTTTGTCAAAGCTGCGGCCGACGCCGGGATCAAGGTCGCGATCGACACGACCGTCGTCGGGACGGACTTGAAGACCGAAAAGATCCAGGTCCCCGGGGTAGTGAGTTCCGCGACCAACCCGCCCTACCACGATGGCCGGTCGATCGGAGAGAACGTGGTGGAGGCATGCAAGAATATCAATCCGTGCAAGGCCATCTACCTGGCTGGTAAATTTTCCTTCGGCTACGACAGCGGCGTTCGGACAGGCGTTGAGGAAGTCCTGAAGAGCCACCCGAACATCAAGATCGTATCGATGGTCGAGGGAAACTATCTTGCAGATACCGCGTTCAAAACAATGCGGGACGCGTTTCTGGCGAACCCTGACGTCAACGTCGTCTTCTCCACTTCCGATACGATGATCGCAGGGGCGGTTAAGGCCGCCAAGGCGTCTGGGCTCACTCTTGGCGAGGGCGGTATCAAGCTCGTCGGCAATGGCGGCTCCGAAATCGCGGCACAAGGCATCAAGGACGGAACATGGTATTCGTCGCTGATCTGGATGCCGACATCGAGCGCTCAGTTCAACATCAAGAACTTGGAAGCTGCCGTAAACGGCAAGCCGCTGCCTGGTGAGGCGGCCATCTATACGCCGAAGGCGTTAAGCCCGGTCGGCCTCTTCATCGACAAGACGAATGTCGACAAGTTCAAGCCGGAGTACCAGGGCAGCTGAGCGATGGTGGGCAGCATCGTCGATGCTGCCCACTGCGCTTACTCTAGAGTTTTTGAGGCCGAGCATCCGATGGGCGATTTTTCGACGATTGAGTACAGTCTGCAGGACGAAGTAGCGACCATTCATCTCAATCGCCCCGCAAAGCTCAATGCCATAAACCTGCAGATGGTGTCCGAGCTCGAGGATGCCACGCGGCACGCGGAAGCCGACCCGGGCGTAAAGGTCATCATCCTGGCGGGCCGCGGCAAATCCTTCAGCGCCGGGTTTGACTTGAAAGAGATAGAACCAGGTTCATCCGATCCGGAAAAGAAACGACGTAATCTGGAACGGAAGTTCCGGATGATCATGAGCTTCTGGAATTGCTCGAAACCCACCATAGCGGCGGTTCACGGCCATTGCGTTGGTGGAGGGTTCGAGCTCGCACTATCCTGCGACATCACTCTGGCTTCAGTCTCATGCAGAATGGGAGAGCCCGAGGTCCGTTTCGGCTCCGGGGTGCTCGCCATGCTCCTTCCCTGGCTAACCGGGGCAAAGGCCGCCAAGGAACTGCTGCTGAGCGGCGATGACACAATGACAGCAGAGCGTGCGCTGTCGCTGGGCATCGTCAACCGCCTCGTGTCCGATGATGCGCTGGAGGAAGAGGCCAGGTCTCTCGCCAGGACAATCAAGCAGGCAGATGCTCATGCAGTGGCTATGACCAAGCGTGCGATCAACGGCTCGTTGAATGCTATGGGCATGCAGGAGGCTTTGCTGCACGCGCTTGAGATCGAGGTTTCGATTGAAACTGCTAGCACTCCGAAACGCACTGAATTTCAGCGAATTTACCAGACTGAAGGGCTCAAGGCTGCCTTGGCGTGGCGTGACGCAGCCGGCTAACCAAGTCAAATGACGATCGACGGCTATTGCCATTGCGGGAAGACGAAGTACCGCCCCCTGCAAGATGTTGTCTCCACGCTTGATGCGGTCGGAGTAGGCAGGGCCGTCCTTGTTCAGCATATGGGTGAGTATGACAACAGCTATATCGGCAAGGCTCTTGCCGAAAATCCCTCGCGCTTTGCCGGTGTCGCGCTTTTGAACCCAACAGGCGATTGGTCGGCTGCGTTGAAGACGCTCGCCGCGAGCGCTGGCTGGAAAGGAGTCAGAGTCGATCAGCCCATGTTGCTTGGGGCCACGGCCATGTGTCGTGCCGTCCTGGAGCGCGGGTTGGAGCTGCTGGTCTATATCGATGAGGACGGTGTTTCAGGAGTGCAGGAGCAGATCGCGGATCTTGCCACCTCGAACCCAAAGAGGCGGATTGTCATCTCGCATTATGGGATCGCTGATCGCGTCGAGTCTTTCAACGGATTCGGCCTGGCCTGCGGACTGTCGTCGATCTCTAACGTGAGGATTGTGCTCTCCGGCCTTTCCCAGTTTTCGAAGGAACCGTTCGACCCGTTCATCGAGCCCACGCATGAACTCATCGAATGCTTCGGCACCGAACGGCTGATGTGGGGGTCCAATTTCCCCGTTTGCGGCGATCGCGGTGGCTACGCCGCAGCCCTGGATTTCATTCAGTCCGGCAAGCTTGGCTTATCCGACAAAGCCCTCAATGACATCTTGTCCAAGACCGCTGACGAGACGTGGTTTGCGTAGGCCAGGGTTATGATCATGGAAATTTCGTCCCTCCAGGAGAGAGCATGACCGACACCTTCAAAGCCATCCGCGTCTCGCGCGATGCGGACAAGAAGCAGTCCGTCGATATCGTCGACCTCACCGAGGCCGACCTGATGGAAGGCGACGTTACCGTCGCCGTCGAGGCGACGACGGTGAACTACAAGGACGGGCTCGCCATCACCGGCAAGGCGCCGGTCGTGCGCCGCTGGCCACTGGTTCCAGGCATCGATTTCGCCGGCACCGTGATTTCCTCCTCGCATGCTGACTGGCGCAAGGGCGATAAGGTGATCCTCAATGGCTGGGGCGTCGGCGAGACGCATTACGGCGCCTATGCCGGCCGCGCCCGCGTCAAGGGCGACTGGCTGGTGCCGTTGCCCGAGGGCATGAGCGCGCATGATGCCATGGCCGTCGGCACGGCGGGCTACACGGCCATGCTTTCCGTCATGGCGCTGGAGCGTCACGGCATCGCGCCCGACCGCGGTCCGGTGGTTGTGACGGGCGCTGCGGGCGGCGTCGGCTCGGTCGCCATCTCGATCCTGTCCAGCCTTGGCTACCATGTCATCGCTTCGACCGGCCGCAACGCCGAGAGCCCCTATCTGATCGATCTCGGCGCGGCCGAGGTGATCTCGCGCGAGGAGCTCAGCCAGCCGGCGAAGCCGCTCGCCAAGGAGCGCTGGGCAGGCGGCGTCGACTCGGTCGGCAGCCACACCCTGGCCAATGTGCTGTCGATGACCTCCTATGGCGGCGCGATCGCCGCTTGCGGCCTCGCCGGCGGCATGGACCTGCCGGGAAGCGTCGCGCCCTTCATCCTGCGCGGCGTCTCGCTGCTCGGCATCGATTCGGTGATGGCGCCGAAGGCGGTCCGCCTGGAGGCGTGGCGCCGCATCGGCACCGACCTCGACCTGAAGAAGCTGTCGACATTGTCGCGCACGATCGGTTTCGACGGCATCGTCGCCGCCGCGCGCGACATCGTCGAAGGCAAGATCCGGGGCCGCGTCGTGGTCGATATGTAGCCGGAACTTCGCAAGGCAGCGGTTCCTCAGGCTTTCACCCAAATCACCGCTGTGAGACGTATCCGCCATGTTCCGGACCCTGTCCAATAATGATGAATGCACGTCGCAAATGTTCGTTTCAGGCGAGGCCGCGTGCGATAACTCGGCTGAAAAACCCGGTGAGGAATAGATGATGGTGAAGACAAGACGCACCGCGGTCTGCGCAATTACAAACGCCAAGCCCGCCGCGAGACCGAGCTCCTTTGTGTTCTATCTAGCTCAAGACTTCCCCATGATTGCGTTCTCATCTGCGGTGGACGCTCTTCGGCTCACCAATGCTGCTGTTGGATACCGCGCCTATGACTGGCGTGTCGCTTCGCGTAACGGCGATCCTGTGCGATCAAATTGCGGGGTCGATGTCTCGGCTGTCAGCGATCTTGCAGCAGAGCGAAAGAACCTCCTTGGTTCCGAGCGACCGGCGATGGTCATCGTTTGCGCTGGACGACTTTTGGAAGGCTCCTCCGATCGAGGTCTCGAGGCTTGGCTGCGCGAATGCAGGCTTCGCCGAATTTCAGTTGGTGCGTTCGGGTCGGGCAGCTACGCGCTCGCCAAGGCGGGCCTTCTGGACCGAAAAAAATGCGCTATCCACTGGGAAAAGCTGCCAGGTTTCAGCGAACAATTCCTCACAACATTTCCGAGCCACACGCTTTTTCAGGAAGACGGCGATATCTGGACCTGTGCTGGCGGTATGGCCGCGCTTCATATGATGTTGCACATTGTTGACAGAGATTTTGGCGAGCAGATCGTCACGCGCGTTTGCAATCAGGCATTGGTGGAACGGGCAAGGCTCCCCAGCGAGCGCCAGCGGATGCCGTTAGCCAACCGACCCGGCATGGTAAACGAAACGGTCGTGACCGTAGTGGAGCAGATGGAGCTGAATCTGGCTGAGCCGTTGTCCGTGGACGAGCTTGCATCGCGCGTGAAACTCTCTCGGCGCCAGGTGGAACGTCTATTTCGCAATCACATCGGTCACTCACCCGTGAGCTACTACCGTCAGCTGCGGCTGGAACGGGCAAAGCTGCTGCTCATGCAGTCCCAGATACCGATTGTCGACATAGCCATCTCCTGCGGTTTCATATCCGCTTCGCACTTCTCTAAGTGCTATCGAGAAGCAAATGGCATGTCGCCGATGCATGCGCGGAAAAATCGCTATCATCTTGCCAGTGGCGTGATTGCAGGCGGGCTGTACGGAGCGGCCGCGTAAGGAGCCGCCCGCTCACTGCGCTATCGAGGTAGGTCTCATGCCCAGTCGGGTAAGCGCTGCCGGATGGATTTTGGACGCACAATAGAAATACGGCCGCCGCCAGACGGCGCCGGGCATGTCACCCGTCCGCTTCCTGGTCTTCAGCGGTGAGCATATCCCACAGGCGCTCGACTTCGCGTCCTGCGAACTGCCCTAGATCGGCGGCCTGGACCGCGTTGAGGCGCATCGCTGTTTCTGAACCACCGGCGTCATGTAACGAAAGTTCAACACGCCCCGCCTGATCCAGCATCCATGCGAGCGCCACTGCTTCCGGCAAGCTGGACCCGGCGGTAACCGCGCCATTGCCACGCAACACGATGCCACGCGCCGCACCCATCATTTCAGCGACGCCAGCTGCCAATTCATCTTGGCGAAGAAGACGCGTGTCGAGCCACAGGGGAGGCGAGGGGGCGAAGTAGGCGCTGAACACGTCGCGCGCTGCAGGCACTTTGCCCATCAGCGACAATGGCATCAGACTTGGCGAGTAGAAGCGGCAGACACCGCTCACATCTGGTCGACGCCGATAGATCTGTTGATGGACCCGTACCTCACCCAGGACGCCGGCCGGCAACGGAGCATTGATCTCGACGATCGTGCATGCTTCGCCGACCTGTATGCGTCCCGGCGCCTTGGGTGGGCCTACGAGAAGATGGTCCGCATCCAGTCGCGCGCTGCAATGGCCAAAGGCGGTTACCAAGCCCGCCCGCGCTATCGCGCGACAGGCGAGTCTCAGCATTCGGGCGGTATGTTCTTCACTGGTGGCTGCGGGTTGAAGCATCTCGGTATCGTCACTGGGCCGCAAGTTGGGAGGTGCCGCCAGGATTGCATGCTTGCGGCATGACGCGCTGCCGAGGCGACAGACGGCCAAGCTGCTCCAGCAGGATATGGCAACGCAGCGTCGCCTCCGCCGCCCGGCGCTCTGGAGGCTCCACGGTCAGGCAGATATCACCCAGACGGCGATGACACTTTTGCGCATAGACGCATCCATGACCAGCCGTGACAGGCGTGTTTTCGTCGGACGTCGTCTCAAGGATCGGCCTTTCGCTCCGCAAGGCGGCGTTCAGGAGTCGTTCCGTATAGGGATGAAGCGGACCGTGATAGACGTCATCTACCAACCCGCTATGCACGACCTTGCCGCGGTAGACGATCATGACATCATCAGCGAACGCATGCACGACCGCCAGATCGTGGGAAATGAAAAGGATCGCGGTACCGCGCTGCGCCTGCAGATGCTTCAACAATTGCAGGATCGATGCTTGGACCGAAACGTCGAGAGCCGACACCGCTTCGTCGGCGATGACCAGCGCCGGCGATCCCGCGAAAGCTCGCGCGATGGCTACCCGTTGTTTTTGACCGCCGGAGAGTTCGGCAGGGTAGCGATCCATCAAAGCGGGATCAAGTTGCACGGCGAGCATCAGATCTCGTGCCCGTTGATCGACTGCGGATGCAGCTTTCAGGTTTGTCAGCTTGCGAATGGCGCGACGCAGTCCTGTTCCCACTGTGCGAGCGGGATTGAGCGTGCCACCCGGGTTCTGAAACACCATCTGCATGGCCGACGCGACCTTGTCTGACCGGCCACTTGGCGGCAGTTTGGAGCCTTCGAAACGGATGTACCCGTCGCTCGGCTGGTCCAGCCCGATAACCAGGCGCGCCAGCGTTGATTTTCCTGAGCCGGACTCTCCAATAACCGCCAGGGTGCGCCCGCGGTACATGTGGAAGGAGATGTCGTCATTGGCGCGGACTGCTTGCCCATTCCCGGAGACTGCGCGATGGGGAAACAAGCGGGTCAGGTGATCGGCTTCCAACAAGGGGGCGGGCAAGGCTGCCGGAGCTGTATCGTTTCGAACAGCATCCTGCAGCGGAACGTCAGCTTGTTCCGTGATCGGGAAGTGGCAACGGACCCTGTCATCGGGTTGGAGATTGTTCAGCGCTCGCAACTGCGGATGCTCCTCAAGGCAGCTATCGGCGCGCGCGTTGGAGCAGCGGTCTGCAAATCGGCAGCCTTCGATGCGTGGTTCGCGTACTTTGGAGGGTATGTCGATCCCGGTTAGTAGGGCACGCTGGCCCCTTGCGGCGATGCGAGGCGTGCACGCCAGAAGTGCTCGCGAATAGGGATGCGAGGGCTCGTTCATGATCTGATCGGTTGGCCCGATCTCGACCAGTTCTCCCTTGTACATGACGCCGATGCGTGAACACACCTGCGCCACAAGAGGCAAGTCGTGCGATATGAACAACATGCCCATTTGGCTGCTGGAACGGATTTCCGCGATAAGATCTACAATCTCCGCCTGGACCGAGACGTCAAGGGCCGTGGTCGGCTCGTCGAGCAGCATCAACGCAGGTCGGGCCAGCAACGCCATTGCGATAACAATCCGCTGCTTCTGGCCGCCGGACAGCTCAAAAGGGTAACTGCTTAGGACGCGATGAGTGTCGGCCAGCCTAACAGATCGCAGCGTGTGTTCTATACGCGCTTCCCGCTCCTCCCTCGACAGCACAGCCAATGTCGCGACCTCGCGCAACTGACGTCCTATCCGCAGCCGCGGGTTTAGCGAGGCCATCGGATCCTGATGGATCATCGCCAGTTTGCGTGCCCGAAGGTCTCGCAGGGCCGAGCTACGGAGTCCGTTGACGGGAATGCCGCATACCTGCACGCTTCCAGAGAGTATCCGCGCGCCACCCGTCAGATGGCTCATCACGCTCATTGCCAGGGTCGACTTCCCACAACCAGACTCGCCCACAAGTCCCAGGGCCTCTCCCGATTCTATGGACAGCGATACCTCGGAGACTGCTTCGATGGCCCGGCGTCCTTTGCCATAGGCGATCGTCAACGCTTCGACCTCAAGCACGGAGCTCACAATATCCATTTGTCTTGCTCCTCTTTCTGGCCAAGCCTTCTGCCAAATGATCAGGCGCGTCGCGCAACGGAGGCCACGGCGTCCGCGACAAGGTTGAAGCCAATCACCAAGGAGGCGATCGCCAGGCAGGGCACGAGGCTGATATGAGGCCAGACCAGCATGAAGGCCACGCCCTCCTTGACCATCCCGCCCCAGTCCGGGTCGGGCGGCGGCAATCCAAGCCCCAGGAAGCCGAGTGAGCCGATCTTGATGATCGTGTAGCCCATGCGCAGGCAAAAATCGACCAGCAGCGGTACGACCATGTTCGGCAGCAGCTCGAAGAACATGATGTAGAGGCCGCTCTCATTGCGGATGCGAGCCGCGTCCACAAACTCCCTATCCTTCAGGTCAAGGACCATGCCCCTGACGATGCGAGCAACGGCAGGCGCCGTGCTGACGGTGACAGCGACAATTATGTTGGAGGAGGAAGGACCGATCGCGGTGATCAAAACGACGTAGAGAACAATCACTGGAAATGCCAACATGACATCGCAAAGCTTCGTGACGATCGGGTCGATCAGCCTCGAGTAGCCGGATGCCAGGCCAAGCACGATGCCGAACGCGTATGAGGACAGAAGCGACAGGGGAGCGATGGTCAGCACGGAGCGGGCGCCGAATGCGATGCGCGCCCACACGTCACGACCGAGTTGGTCCGTACCCAGCAGGTGCAATGCCGAGGGTTCCGGCTGAGACAAAGCAGCGATGTCCTGCGCGTTCGGATCATATCCGGTCAGCAGCGGCGCAAATATCGCGACAAGACACCAAAGGACCACCGGAACGCAGCCGACGTAGAACAGCGGTGATCGAAGTAAGAGACTGTTCGAGACCGCTCGCCAGATTCGTTCAATGACAACCGGCGGCCTGCCATGACGAATCGGCGCCAGGAGCGGCTGGGTCTGATCGCTCATGCTCGCGCCCTCATCTCGGGATTGAGGACCATGTAACCCACGTCGCTGGCAACCTGAGTAAGTATGACCACGACCAGCGAGATCAGCGTACAGGCCTCGACCAGGGCGATGTCACCAGAGAGTGAGGCCTCCAAAAGCACTCGGCCGAAGCCTGGATAACCGAACACTACTTCTGTAACCACAACACCCGAAACCAGCCAGCCGATCTGCAGCAAGATTACAGTAAATGGCGTGACCATGGCGTTCTTTAGCGCATGTACGAAAACCACTCGTCTAAAGGAAAGGCCCTTCAGGATTGCGGCTTTGATGTAGGGAGAGCGCATGACGTTCGTCATGGAGGTACGGACGGTGCGCGCCACATATCCGAAGTCATAAATGATCAATACGGCCGCGGGCAGGATCAGCTGCGAACTCACCGACCAACCGGATGTCGTATCCAGGTTGCTTGCGCCAGGCAGCACCTGATAGGTGACGACAAATACAAACATCAGGATCACGGCTGATGCGTATTCCGGCACCGAAGCGGCGACGGATGCGACCAATGAGAGCGACCGATCGATTGCCGATCCTTCATAGGCGCCGCAGACGATCCCGATTAGCATACCCAGCAGCGCGATACCGAAAAACGCGACGGTTGCGAGAAGCGCCGTGTTCTCGAGCGCGGGCAGAACCACTTCCACTACCGGCTTTTTATAGAGTTGCGAGTAGCCGAAATTCCCAAAATATCGGGCGTCAACGACTGGCGAGCCGATCAGTCCCGACGTAACAACCGGGTCTTCGCGCAGGCCCACGACAACGCCAATCCAGCGAAGGTAACGAACAAGCAAGGGATCGTTGAGGCCGAGCTTCTCACTCAGCATCTGCCGCGAACTTTCGCTCGAATAAGGCCCGAGGATCTTGGCGGAGACATTGGTCGAGGAATATTCCAGCAACACGAAAACCAGGAAAGATGCCACCAGCATCGTGGCCAGTGCGCTCCCGACACGCGTCGCCAGCCGAACCGTGGGGTTCACTACGCAACCTCCTGGAGAGCGTCCAAGCGCTCCTCGTCGACCACCTGGTTGCGCAAGACACCAATCTGCTCGATATCCACCTCCACGACGTCGCCGTGCTTGAGGAAGACTGGCGGATTGCGCGACTGACCGACGCCACTCGGCGTGCCCAGCACCAGGATGTCGCCCGGCTCCAGAGTCATCGCCTGCGAGACAATCGCGATCGCCTCGGCCACCGGAAAGATCATGTCGTCGGTATTAGCCGATTGCATGACGGCCCCGTTGATTCGCGTTTGAAGCCTCAATCCGCGCGCCAGGGGCGGCAGATCGGAAGCGGCTACCAGACCGGGGCCAAACGCGCCGGTGCTGTCGAAGTTCTTGCCGATGGTCCATTGGGTCGTGCGAAGCTGAAAGTCCCGGACGCTGCCGTCGTTGAAGCATGAATAGGCGCAGACGAACCCGGCTGCGTTTTCCATCGAGATGTGTCGGCCACGGCGGCCGATCACCGCGACGAGTTCTCCCTCATAGTCGAATTTGACAGACACCTGGGGACGCGTCAGAGCGCCCCCTGGTGCAGCCAGAGAGGTCGACGAGCGCATGAAGATGCTCGGATACTCCGGCTTGTCAAAACCGCTCTCGGCAGCATGGTCGACATAATTCAGCCCGAAACATACGATTTTGCCGGGCCGGGGCAACGGCGGGAGCAGCTTCACCGAAGCCAGCGGCACTTTTGCGCCACGATAGGCTTTCGCCATCCGGACCGCCTCATCGAGGCGACCGGCCTGCACCAGTTCCAGCATCGTTGCCGGCAATCCCCTGTCGATTGCCCTCAGGGCAGCTACACCGTCGTCAAAGAGGTAGCCTGCTCGTTCGACGCCGTTGTCAACAAAGCTCACTAGCACGTTACGTTCCTCTCTCAGACGAGTCCCAACTCTTCGCCGAAAATGTAGCCCGACGGGTGCATCTGAAAGCCGCCGATGTCAGACCTCAGATACGTATAGTTTGATTTCCAGATCGGCTGCACGATGGGGCCGTCGTCCTGCATGAGAAGCTCGATGTCCTTCATGATCAGCCGCCGCTGCTCGATGTCGACCGTGGCTTCAGCCTTGCTGAGCAGTTCATCGAGCTCCGGGTTGGAATAAGACGATTCGTTCCATGGTGTGCCGGTGCGGTAGGCAAGCGCCAGCTGCATGATGGCCAACGGGCGGTGAGACCAGCGTGTGACACCGAACGGCACTTTGTCCCAAACTTCCCAATATTGAGCGCCTGGCAAAACCTTCAGCTTCACGCGGATGTTCGCTTCGGCCCACTGGGAGGTTACGCCCTGCGCCATGTTGACAAGATATTCGTAGTCGGCCGGAACGCTGAGCTCCAAATCGAGCCCGCTGGAATAGCCTGCGGCCGCGAGAAGGCGTTTTGCTTCTGCAAGGTCGCGCTTCATCGGCGGTAGGGGCGCGTACTCCGGGTTGACGGGGGCAACATGATGATGCTCACCGACTTTGCCCCGGCCCCGCAGCGATAGTTGCAGGATCGCATCCGCATCCGTCGCAAGACGCAGCGCCTTGCGCACACGTGGGTCGTCGAACGGCTTGATATTGCACTTGCCCCGAATGACGCCCGTCGTCGAAGTCGCAATCTCATAGTATTTCAGGCCAGGAAACTTGCTTAGCACGTCGACCTGAGAGGCGTCCGCCTCGTAGAGCCCATCGATTTGCTTGGACGCAAGCGCGGCGATGGCTGTGCTGGCGTTGTCGCCGAGATCGTAAAACGCGAAAGTCTCGAGTGCTGGCTTCCTGTCCCAGTGGTTGGTCCGGGCCTTGTACACGATGCGGTTGCGCGGCTGGAACTCGACCACTTCGAACGCACCGGTGCCATTCGCACCGACACCGAAATTGCCATTGCTTTCCGGATCCATCATCGGCAGCGCGGTGTGGAAAAGATGCTCGGGAACCGCCAGCTGGGGCGCTTTCAGGTTCAAGCGCACGGTGAAGTCATCGACTTTCTCAATTGCGTTGGCGTCCCACAATGTGACTTTCTTCTTGTCGCCGGCTTTTTCCTCGTTGAGCATGTACGACTTGAACAAGCCGATGCTCGAGGAGCCGTTGGCATCGTCCAATGCAAACTTCAGGTTCCAGACAACGTCATCGGCGGTGAACCTTCGACCGGACCTGAAGGTCACGTCGTTGCGCAGTTTGAGTGTCCAGGTTTTGAGGTCTTCGCTCACATCCCATTTGGAGACGAGATTGGGTCGGGTGATATTGTCCGCGCCGGTGCGGGTCAGGTTGTCGAGCGTCTGCCGAATGATGTTGCTCTTCTGGGCGCTATCGACCTGAAACGGCTTGGTCACGTCGTCGACGCGCATCCCCAATTTGACCTCACCACCCGGCTTGAACGTCGGCTGGGCTTCTTGAGCTCGTGCCTGCGGGATGATTTTATCGGCCATCGCATACGCTGTCGCAGCTGCCGTGCCGAGCAAAGTTACGGTACGCAAGAACTCGCGGCGAGTAGCCCGGCCCTCGGAGAGCAAGGAGGCTGCCTTGGAGACATATGGATGATGATCGCTCATTGGATTCCCCGTTTGTATGAATTTTTATGGTTTGCCGGCTTCGTTCGGCGAAGCCTTGTTTGAAGCATCGCCCGGCGCGAACCTCTGTCGCTATTGCATGTGGTCACACGCGATATCTGGTTGGTTATCGACCACCTCCCGGTTGGCATTGTTTCCAGCCTTATGTCCGACGGCGGATCAATGGTGGAAAGGTGGCGCAGGGTGCGGCCTCGGCAGGAAGGTCCGCAATCATCATTCCCAATATGGAGGCATAACAAAAAAGGAGGTCGCCTGCCTTCGCTGAGGGCTGCACATTAACTGGGAGCGGCAAGATGGGCCGACCAAGACGGGCCGACAATCTCCGATCCCCTGTCAGCGCGACGGCGGAAAAACATCAAAATCGAAGCGGGTCTCTCAATGGACAGCAATTCTTTCTCGTGCGATCTCGACCAGCGGGACGGTCTGACCTTCAGCCTCGACGCAAGATACTATACGGACCCGGCGATCTTCGATCTCGAGAAGGAAAGGATTTTCTTTCGCAACTGGCAATTTATAGCGCACAGTAGCGAGATCCCCAATGCTGGCGACTACGTCACGCGCAAGATAATCGACCAGGAAATAATCATCGTGCGCGGTCAGGATGATGAGATCCGCGCATTCTATAACGTGTGTGTCCATCGTGCTCACACCTTGGTCCGTGGCGATGGCAATTGCGGCCGCGTGATGACCTGCGCCTATCACGCCTGGAGCTACAATCTCGACGGTACTCTGCGCGGGGCGCCTAACCACAAGCAGGTCGAGGGTTTCGATCGAGCCAAGGTGCGGCTTTCCGATGTGCGCGTCGAAATCTTCAGCGGTTTCATTTTCGTCAATCTCGACCCAGACGCCCGACCGCTACGAGATCTTACCGGAGACCTCGACAAGCAAATCGCCGCTTTTGTGCCGAACCACAACGATCTGCGCTTTCTGGTCGAGAAACGCATAGAGCATGACTGCGGCTGGAAAGTTTCGGTCGAGAATTTCAATGAGTGCTACCATTGCCTGGTGGTGCACAAGACGTTGCGGGAAAAAGTTCTCGATCTCGACACGTACCGCACTGCGGCAGAAGGCATATATATACGCCATTTTTGCGAAGGCCGCGCTCCCGGCGAGTCCTTGTATCGGTTTGATCCAGAGCAGGGTCAAAACATGGGCGCTTTCTTCATTTGGCCGAACGTTGCCATTGTCAGCTATCCGGGAGGGATCGTCAGTACACGACACTTCATTCCCATAAACAGCCGACAAACGATCTACAGCTACCGATGGTACACCGACGGTCGAGCGAACGACGATGACATTCTCGACATGGCCCAGAAGCACTACGACACCAATGGTGTCGAGGATGCTGCCGTGGTCCACGAAGTGCAGAAGGGCCTTGAGAGCCGCGGCTACTCGCAAGGTCCGCTCATGATCGATCGTGGCCTGACCGAAAGCAGCGAGCACGGCGTCGGTCATCTACAGCGTCTCGTTCTGCAGGCATTGGCCTCATAACAAGCGGGGGAGCATCCATGAGGACCAGAAAGACCGAATGGTCGATCAGCTTGATCCATGCCCGCAAGCGGCGGGCGGCCTGGTGGGGACCAATCAAATCCAGCGAAGAATTGCTTGAAATCGTCTGTGACTATGGCAGGCGGCTTGGTGTGAAAGTCAATCCGTTCACGTCGGAATCTGAATCCGAGCTTGTGTCGCACATCTACAATGTAGCAGACCAAACGGACGCCTTCTTAGTGAACCCAGCCACTTTCACGACCTATGGCCGCAGCTTTCAAATGGCTTTGGTCGACACGGGCAAGCCGTATGTCGAGTGCCATTTCGCCAACCTGTCCAAGTGGTTCGAGGAGATTTCGCCACGTCAGCCGATCGAATCTATATTCACCCACCAGAGTTCGGGCATGGTGATGGGGCTGCGTCACTACAGCTTTGTCGGAGCGCTGGTGTCTCTCGTTCTGGCCCTGGACGATAAAAACTTCCTTGGCGCGAATGCTCGCAACGCCGAAGCGGCGTAGCCGCAGAGGGCTGGCAGAACAAGTTGCCATGCCCCTGTGAAGTTCGGCCGCAGGACACGAGATGCCGCCGCAAAGCTGCTAGCCGGACATGCGATGGTCGGCAGAGCGAAAAAGTCCCGCTGAAGCGGGTGATGATACGCACCAATGAGCACGCTGTCGCCGACCCGGCTGTCCTCGAGGATTTCCGCCTGATCAGCTCGCCTCCGCGACTTGGCGCGCCCCGCAAAAGTCCCTTCCCGACCAGCCCATTGCAAATGCAAGCTTAGGAGTTTTCTTTTGTCTCAGACCATAGGTTTTCTGGGCCTCGGCAAGATGGGGCAGCCCATGTGCGAACAGCTCCTGAAGGCGGGATTCCAGACCTTCGTCGTCGATCCTTCGGACGAGGCTGCCGGTCGGCTGGAGCGCCAGGGCGCGGTGCGCTTGCGGACGCCCAAGGCCTTGGCCGATCATGCCGCGATCGCGGTGATGATGCTGCCGACACCCGAAATCGTCGAGGAGACGGTACTCGGCGTGGACGGTCTCGTCCACGGAGCCAGGCTAGTCTGCGCTATCGATATGGGCACCAGCGGTTCGGCCTTGGCGGTCAGGATCGGTGAGGTCCTGCACCGGAATGGAAAGCGGTTCGTCGATGCGCCGGTGACAGGCGCGATCAAGGGGGCTCAGACCGGTACACTAACGATCATGGCGAGCGGGATGCCCGAAGACATCGACTTCGCTTCGACCGCGCTTGCCGCGCTCGGGAAGATGCATCGCGTGGGCAGCCAACCGGGGATGGGCCAGACGATGAAGCTCATTAACAATTTGGCATCGGCAGCGAACATGGCTGTCACCACCGAGGTGATGGTCTTGGGCCGGAAGGCCGGCCTGGACTGCCAGCAGATGCTCGACATCATGAACGCCGGCTCGGGCCGCAACTCGGCGTCTGAAGACAAGTTCCCGGACGCCATCATGCCGCGAACGTTCAACTTCGGCTTCCCCATGGACCTTCAGATCAAAGACCTGAAGCTGTGTATGGACGAGGCGTTGCGGCTGCGTGTACCGATGCACGTCGGCAGCAGCGTGTTCCAGCTCTGGTTCCATTGGTTGACACAGGGATCCGACAAACGCGATTTCACAACCATCGTGGAGATGATCGAGACGTGGTCTGGCGTAAAGATCGAATCGTCAGCCCAGAAATAGAGGGACGCACCCTGAAATCCGGCTGTGGGAAATCTGTCGGAAGCTATCCAAACTGCCGGATGAGGAAAGCGCTCCGATGGGCTCGCACCTAGCCTTCGAAGTTCGGCGACCAGTGTTGTTCCATGGCCTTGGCACTCTTTGCCGCCTCCTCCTTCAGCCATGAGACAACGATGGTGGTGGCTCTGGTCTCGATGCGTTCCTCCGGTAAAGCCATGTAGTAGGCGCGAGGCGTTCTCACTCCAATGGGAATTGCTTCCGTAAGCGCGCCGGCATCAAGCAGCCTCTGGACCAGACTCCGAAGCGCGAGGCATATGCCGTGGCCCGCGCGCGCGACCTCGATCATCACTGCGTAGTTGTTGAACTGTGCGCCCGCTGGCGGGATATCGGCGTAGATTCCCAGATCACGAAACCATGTGCGCCAGTCGAGGCCGCCGGGATCTGTCATGTCCAGCCAAAGAAGCGGTAAGGCCAGCAGGTCGGTTGGCGTGTTCAATTGATCGCGGAACCGCTCTTTCATATCCGGAGTGCAAACAGGAATTATTTCTTCCCCGAACAGCTGAAAGGCACGCCAGCCCCGCCAATTGCCGGTGCCATAACGGATGGCGATGTCGCAATTGCCCACGTCAGGCGATACAAACGGATCGTTCATTATCAGCCGTATGTCGATCGTCGGATGGCGCGCACGCAAATCTGACAGCAGAGACGCAAGCCAGAAGATGGAGAACGAGATGCTTGCCGTGATGGTGACGCTGCTCGGCTTCACGATACGTCTCAGATCAGTGCATGCCTCCGCGATATCCACCAAGCTGTCGTTGACCGCAGCAAAAAGGCGTGACCCTTCCGGGCTTAACTTTAGTCCCGTCGGCGAGCGATGGAAGAGTTTCACGCCCAGATCATCTTCAAGGACGCGGATCTGCCTGCTGATCGCGGCCTGGGAAACGTTGAGCTCTGATCCTGCCTTGGTGAAATTCATCTTGCGCGCAGCTGCCTCGAACGCAACGAGGCTATGCAAGGGCGGCAGCATCGAGCGCAGGGCTGTCATCGGATTGCTCCAAACGCTAAGGAAAGAACCTAAGGGGGTAACGCGGAACCTGAGACTGGGTCAACAAGCATCGATCGACTGGCACTAACGGTCGCGGCTTGGCAACAATTGTCATGCCCTCATAATCTCAATCCGCGTTGAACGCGCCTCACCGTTCAACGAAAGCTAGCCGCAACTGGCAAGATTGAGGCGATATAAATGAGAGGTTTAGCAGGCAAGACAGCCGCCGTAATCGGCGCGGGACAAGGTATTGGTCAAGCGGTGTGTCTCGAACTCTCCCGCTATGGCGTGAAGATCGCGGCGATTGATCTCGAAGAGCCGCGAGAGACGCTGGACCGGCTTGCTGGATCCGGCGCTGAGGCGCGAGGCTTTTGTACCGATGTGCGCTCTTTGACGGACATGCAGAAGACGGCAAAGAACGTTTCGGATTGGGCCCAATCGCCAAGCTTCGTGATCAATAGCGTAAATGTTCGTTCTTTTTCGCCGATATTGGAACTCAGTGCTGCCTATTGGCAAAATACGCTCGACGTCATTCTGACGGGGGGGTTCAACACCGCTCGCGCGTTTTGTCCGGCCATGGTCGAGCAAGGCCATGGTTCGGTCGTCTTTTTCACATCGATCACCGCACGTTATTCCTTCCCCAATCTCAGCCACTATCAGGCGGCCAAGATGGGGCTCGAAGGATTGTCTCGTGCACTTGCGTTCGAACTTGGTCCAAGCGGTGTGCGTGTCAACTCCGTCGCGCCGTGGTTGGTCGCCACTCCCAATTTCGGCGACCGCGCCGCGTTTTTCGAGTCCGAGGCACGAAACGGTGCTTTGAAGCGTCTCGCTACGCCCGAAGAAGTATCGCGACTTGTCGCATTCCTTTTGTCGGACGAAGCGTGCACGCTCACAGGCCGCGAAATCGACTGCGATATGGGCTACTCGTTGGCAGCTCAAGATTTCGACGGCTGGCTGGAACGGCGAGGCGGTGGCGTGCGGCCTGGCGAAGACGGTCGTGCCTTGGAACTTCCTCTGGAACGCCGGCTACGCGACAATTCCGACGTATTCTGACACCGGCCCTCAACACCTTATCCGAGGGATGGGGACGAATCGTGACGCTGGCAGTGTCGACCGCCCCTACTCGAAACTGTTGTCCGCACACAACCCTCGATGATGTCATGGCCTCGAGCAGCGCCGGCGTATTCAGTACATTTCTCAAAATCCGGACGCCTCTCTCAACCCGACCCTTCGCGTAGCGACAGAGCTGACGCGAGCGGTGAATTATTTCTTTGCATTGTCACGTGAGCGGGCGTGGCGTCGCATAGAGGCCGTTCTAGAACAGGTCAGGCTCCCGGCAAGTTATCTGAGGCGCTTTCCCGATGAGCTTTCCGGAGGAGAGCGCCAACGCATCGCCATTGCCAGGGCATTTTTGGCCGAACCGGATATCTTGGTCTGCGATGAAATTCTTTCCGCACTCGACGTTACCACGCAAGCTTGATCATCGATGCGCTGAACCATCTCAAATCGACTAACTCGATCACCCAGATTTTCATTTCTCACGACCTTGCATCGGTGAAGAAGGTCGCGGAGAACGTTGCGGTCCCGTTTCGCGGACAGCTTATGCAGGTGGGTAGCTCACATTGTGTCTACGACGGTCCACGTCACCTCTATGCCCAGGCTCTGCTGAACGCAGTGCCCCGGCTCGGCTATCGGCAATTAGCCGCTCACTGTCGAGCCACTCGCAGGCGGCTCTGCGGAAACATGCGCGTATTTCATTCGCTGTCCCCTGAGGATCGTCGGCACCTGCGATAAAATCGCGGCTCCGGCAAGGAAGTCGGCAACGCAGGTTTCGTCCGCTCCCATCGGCAGTTGGTCGAGTTGGCGCCAGCATCACACCAAGGAGAAAATGCCCGGTGAAGAAATGCACGACATTGCTGATCAGCGACTATGGCGCTGACGACGAAGCTTGGCGCAAGGCCTTCAGTGTCCACGATCCCAAGGCTGACATCAGGACTTGGGATGGTCTATGGAGACCAGAGGAAATTGACGCAATCCTGATCGATACCACCATGACCAGCCGGGGCGGGTTCGCTGAGTTCAGGAAGTTGCGCTGGGTCAGTTATCTTGGTCACGCAGCAGGAGACGTGCTCAGCGATCAAACACTTCCCGCCGGTGTCATCGTTACCCACCTCAAGGATCAACAATTGGCTGACAGTCTGAAGTTGTCGGCGCTCCAGTCCGTTCTTTCGCATCAGCAGCGGATTCTCGATTATAGAGCCCGGCGGCATCGCGCGAATGGTCGCGCATCAGGACCAAGCAGCCCTCAGATTTTTCTGTTGTTGTGCTCGGCATGGGTTTCATCGGCGTCCAGATTGCCACCATGCTCAAGGAGCATGGCTTTTCGGTCTCGACATGGAGCCGCTCGAACAGGTCCGTGCTCGGGATCGCAAGCCATACGACAGCAGCCAAGCTTGACGAGCTCCTCTCAAGGGCCGATTTCGTGTTGTCCATATTGCCGGAAATGCCCTCGACACGGCAATTGTTCGACGCCTCGAAGTTTAAGCTGTTCAGGCAAGACTGCGCATTCGCGAACAGTGCAGTCAACCAGGACGATCTCCTTCAGGCGATCGCGAGGGGGCGGCTACACTCCGCCTATCTTAATGTCTTCGAGACCGAGCCCCTGCCTTGGTTCAGTCCGCTTTGGTCTAATCAGAAGGTCGTTATAACGCCGCACGCCGGCGGCGGCCTCGGAACCAGCGAGGACAGCCTCGTCCAGGTGCCATCAATTATGGGCGTTTCCTCAGGAACGAGCCCCTGGAAAACACGGTGAGCAACGAGCGCGGGTACTGACCAGCAGCCTGTTCGGACCTTCTGGCCGACGTCGGCCGCACCCGCATCAACAACGCACCGCGGTGGTACGTCAAACCACGCTGCTTTGCGAGGCTCAGCACAGCTGCGATGAAGGCCTCTCAGGTATGGGAAGCTATCGCTGAGCGGTATGCCAGCCGCATCGCGATTTGGCCCGGGACCAAGTGCGCACCTGGCCACATCGCAGGCCGGATGTATCCGGAAAAATGACCTGCCAGATTGTTTTGCACTCGAAACCAGTGAGTGCCGCCCGCAATGCCCTTTTCGGCTTTGCGAAACGAGCCGCCATATTGGAGGATGAAACTTCCGCCATGCAGTGGCTCGCCACCTGCAAATCGGGCGCGGGGAAAAGTGCAAGCGTTAGTTGGGCGCTTCTGCTATTGGTCTGTCGAGTCGAAATTTCACCAGACCGAAAATAGAAACGGTTTCTTCAAGATGCGGCAGACTCCGTCGGCCGGGCAACGAAGTGCTATCAGCGCAATTGCCGCTTCCATGGCCTTTTTGGGATGAAATGACGGGCTTGAACAGATTTGAAAGAGCAGTCGTTGTGCAAGCTAGCCGCCATAGCTCAGAGCGGGTCGTGTTCGATGTCAACGACGCTGCCGCTATCTTGCTTCGCGATCTTGATCGCGAGACCTCAAATGAAAAGCCGCGATGGTCGCCTGTCTTCAGGCGTTGCGCGGTCAGGCCCATCCACCAGCTGCTCGAAGAGCTTTCGTGGCAGCCGCGCTCGAAGCAAAGATTCTGCGCAGCGATTAGAAGGCAATCCCCAGCAGTAGATCCAGCCGCGTGATGGAAGCCAAACGCTGTCCGCGGGAGGGCTCCGAGACTTGGCGCTAGTTTGCTGCCAGGCGCGCCCTGCCTTCGGCCGGAATCGGAAATATGATCAACACTTCCTCTCCCGCCTGCCAGCTTCACTGCTCCCGGGACGCCTGACTGTGGTATGTATTGGGACGTTAGCCGAGCTCTTCCCAAGAACGATGCACAGATCAAAGACTGTGGTGGTTTAGCCGGTATGGAATTTTGGCGCGACGACAGCAGCAATCGCCGTGCGCGAAGCGCTCCGCCGAGATCAATGCGCTTCCGTGAACTAGATTGCCGGGAGCCAGGCCCAGACCGCGATTTAATCGCGCCGGAGCTGAGCTCTCAAGTGCCCAGGCGCGAAACGAAAGTGCCGGCCATTGATTGGCGGACGCTTCACGCTTGCTCGTTCCCGCCATGCTGGTCGGGACCGAGTATCCATCTGCAGTCAGAATGCAGGTGCTTTCGCATGCTAATAGCGCCGCGTCTCCGCAGGGTTTTCGACGGTTTGGAACCGGTTCCCCAGATAGCGCAAACCGGGAAAGGCGGAGCGCGGCTGGGAGGGAGAGGGGGGAGGAAACGTTCGCAGCGGGTTTGAAGGTTCGGAGAGAGGCTCCGGCCGGCCGGCTACGGAGAAACGACATGGCAAAGGCCATTCAGAAAATCACCCTCGACCGATCGGACGACATTCCCTTCGACAAGCTCGAACTCTCGCAGAAGAACGTTCGCAACATCAAGGCGGGCGTCTCGATCGAGGACCTCGCCGAGGACATCGCCCTTCGCGGGCTTCTCATGAGCCTGAACGTACGGCCGATCCTTGGCGAGAACGATGAGGAAACCGGCCGCTACGAAGTGCCCGCCGGCGGCCGCCGCTATCGGGCTCTCGAACTGCTGATCAAGCAGAAGCGCATGGCGAAGACCGAACCCATCCCTTGCATCGTCAAGCGCGGCGGGGCGACCTCGGTCGAGGACGATTCGCTTGCCGAAAACGTCCATCGCCTCCAGCTCCATCCGCTCGACCAGTTTCGGGCATTCCAGACCTTACATCTGCAGGGTCTCGGCGAGGAGGAGATCGCTGCGCGCTATTTCGTCTCGGCGTCGACGGTGCGCCAGCGTCTGCGGCTGGCGTCGGTCTCGCCGCGCCTGCTCGATCTCTACGCGAATGACGAGATCAAACTTGAGCAGGTGATGGCCTTTTCCATCACCAACGATCACGTTCGCCAGGAACAGGTCTGGGATACGGTCTCCCGGTCGCATGTCCGCGAGCCGTACTACATTCGCCGGCTGCTCACCGAAACAGCGGTGCGTGCCGTCGATCGCCGCGCGGTCTATATTGGGATCGAAGCGTACGAGGCCGCCGGCGGCATTGTGATGCGCGATCTCTTCGAACAGGATCAGGTTGGATGGCTCCAGGATCCGGCGCTTCTCGAACAGCTCGTGTTCGAAAAGCTGAAGGCCGACGCCGAAACGCTGAAAGCCGAGGAAGGGTGGAACTGGGTCGACGCGGCAATCGACTTTCCCTATGGCCATGCTTCCGGCCTGCGCCGCTTTTACGGCGAGCGCTCAGAATTGAGCGCCGACGAGCTCGCCCGCTACGACGAGCTAAAGGCGGAATATGACAAGCTCGACGCGGAATACGCCGAGGCGACCGACTATTCCGAGGAAACGGAAACCCGGCTTGAGGAACTCGGCAACGAGTTGGACCGGATGAATGACCGGCCCCATGTCTTCGATCCGGAAGAGGTTGCGCGCGGCGGCGCCTTCATCTCGCTCGGCGCCGGCGGCGAGCTGAAGATCGAGCGCGGCTTCGTTCGACCGGAGGACGAGCCGGTCGTCGAGGCCGATGGCACCGGTGCCGGCAATCACGATGGCGATGATGCAGTTACAGCTTCCGCAACCGGCGGGATCTCGGTCAATGGCAAGCCCGTTGCCCTCGAGCCGCCGGAGGAAGAGGACGACCGCATTCGTCCGCTCTCGGATCGCGTCGTCGAGGACCTGACGGCAGCCCGCACGATCGCGCTCAGGAACGCTCTCGCAAACGATCCGGTCATGGCCTTTGTCGCCGCGCTGCACGTCTTTGTTCTCAAGAGCTTTTTCGTCTACGGCTCGGACTCTTGCCTCGAGGTCACGATGCAGAGCGCGAAGTTCGGCCAGACGCAAGGGTTGGGCGACACGGTTTGGGCGAAGGAGATCGAACAGCGTCATGAAGCATGGGGACACGATCTGCCGAAGACCCCCGCGGAGCTTTGGAACTACCTGGTCGCTCTCGACGAGGCCAGCCGGCAGGCGCTGTTTGCGCATTGCGTCTCGCTATCGCTCAATGCCGTTGTGCAGCCGTGGAACCGGCGACCCGGGGCGCTCGCCCATGCTGATGAACTCGCCCGCTCGATCGGCTTCGATATGGTCGAGGCAGGCTGGAAGCCGACGGTCGACAACTATCTCGGCCGCGTGACAAAGGCCCATATCCTGCAGGCGGTCCGAGAGGCGAAGGGCGAACAGTCCGCGCAGCTCATCGATCACCTCAAGAAGGCGGACATGGCTCGTGAGGCCGCCCGGCTGCTCGAAGGCAGCGGATGGCTGCCCGAACCACTGCGGCTCACCTTGGATGAGCCGCTCTCGGAACAGGGCGACGCTGCCGCGGACGAAGTCACTGAGGACACTGCAGTAGAAGGCGCCGACGCCGATCTGCCGGTTTACCTGACCACGGGCGCCAAAGGTGAGGATGCGGCTCTTCAGGATGCCGATGTCGAAGAGAACCGTCGTCTCGACGCTGCGGAATAGCCCTCTTCAAACCGCCTGACCCAAGGCTTGGCGTCTACGCCGGGCCTTCCTCCATCATCCACCTCGCCAGCCCGGCCGTCGCAAAGCGACAGCCGGGCTCTTCGTTTTAGGAGCTTCCAACATGAACACCATGATCACCAGCCCGCGGCCTGTATCGTCCGGCTTCAAGGTCGACATTTCGCGTGGTCAACGCATCGGCCGCGTCTCGTCCGAATGGTTTTCGCGCCCGGATGATGAGCGCTATCTGTCACTTTGCGACCTCCATCGCGCCGTCAGCGCCAGAACAGAGCGTGCTCGGGTTCGAACTGTCGAAAGTACAGAAATCCGCGTCGAGGCGACCCGTGACAATGCCCAGCGCCTTTCCCTGGTCGTTCCCGGCGGTCGTGAGCCGCTGGCGCCCACACACTGGAGCTATGGTCAGCTTTGCAGCCTGGTCGGAGCTCCGGCGAGCTATATGCGCCAGTTGCCCGCGCCGCTGGCGGCAATCAACCTTCAGCATGGCCTGCTCAACCAAAATGCGGAAATGGTCAAGACACTGGAGATGGATAACGGCCGCGTGGAACTGCGGGCAGTGACCGGCCCTGACTATGGCCGCATCTGGGACAAAGATCTTGTCGAGGCGGTGATGAGGATTGCCGGCAACGGCACCGGCGACACGATCTGGAAGGTGCCGGGTGTGCTCGACTGGTCGACCATGGCTCACAACCCCTTCGTCGATGTCACCAAGGATACCACGACGCTCTACGCCAGCGATCGCGACGTCTTTCTCTTCCTGGTCGACGACACCCATCCGATCGAGGCCGGCCGCCTGCCGAACGGCAAGCCCGACTGGTATTTTCGCGGGTTCTACGCCTGGAACAGCGAAGTCGGATCGAAGACGCTCGGCATTGCCTCCTTCTATCTACGCGCAGTTTGTGCCAACAGGAATCTTTGGGGCACAGAAAATTTCGAGGAAATCACCATCCGGCACTCGAAGTTCGCAGCACAGCGTTTCGCCCACGAGGCGGCCCCGGCGCTGACGAACTTCGCCAATTCCTCACCCGCGCCCTTCGTCGCCGGCATCCGCGCCGCCCGTGAACGGGTCGTTGCGCGAAACGATGAAGATCGCTCGGATTTCTTGCGCAAGCGCGGCTTCTCCAAGGCCGAAACCGGAAAGATCATCGAGACAGTACTTTCCGAAGAGGGCAGGCCGCCTGAGTCAATTTTCGACTTTGTGCAGGGTATCACCGCTCTTGCGCGCGGGAAGGCGCATCAGGACACGCGGCTCGAACTCGAGGGCAAGGCCCGGAAGCTGCTGGAAGCCGCAGCCTGATCTTAATCCATCCAGTAGTATCCTCCTATCGATCCCTTTCATCGCCCGGCTATCGCGCCGGGCGTTTGTCTTTTTGGAGCGCCCGTGACATCCGTTTTTCGTTTCCTGCTCAGGTCGCGGCGGACCCATCGAGAAGGTCGGCCACCTGTTCAACTTCTCCGTCGGCGACATTCCGACCCAACTGGCGCAAATTGCGCAACGCGCCGGGCCCCAAAGGTCGCGGTCGCGGCAGGCCCGCTGGAATTGACTGAGGGCACGGAGTGATCGACTATTCCCGGACGCGCTTCAATCGGCTCGGCGCCAACAAGGGAACAGGACGCCTATATCGCCCGTCTCAAGGCGAAGCGGCATTTCTATGTCAACGGATGGGGGTTTCTAAGCTGGTATACGACGCGATCAGGTGTTGATGTCGCGGGCGTTCTTCGCCGTCCCCGCACCAGACCGCCGCGGAACAATTGCCGCACCGTTCTCGTCTCCCGTCTGCTCGGCGGCGACCTGATCGCCTGCCGCCTTCAGGTCGATCTCTCCCCAGATCGAGTGCTCTCGGCGGGCCAGGCGTCGCCGATTCTTGATCTCGATGACAAAGGGCTTTTCTCAGGTTTCATACCAATCCGATGAGATAGATGGCTTCGGCGAGAGGCTGGAGGTGTTGTTATTCGCCTCGTTCTGTCAATGTCCGGCGCGGCCCTATGTTCCCGGATCAAGGAAATCGCGGTATTTCGCCTTCCGCGACCCGCCAGACCCAGGGTGTGATCTCTGGCCTCGCATTGATCATGTCGGTTAGAGCTTGTTCGTATTCCTCTCCGGCGCTCGCCGGGACGATGAACATCGCGACGGGGGCGGGCTTCTGTTCCGGCAATGTCACCGACACGACAGGCGCATCGCGGGGCAGGTTGAAACGCAACCCCTTGACGGTCCTCCGCTTCAGGTGGCTCAGCATTTCCAGAAGCCGCAGCTCGTGAATGTCCTCGAAGGGCAGCCAGTGTTCATTGACCACCATCAGCGCGACCTCCTCGACCGACGCGATGCCGGCGGTTGAGACGCCGAAAGTCGCGATGACGATCAGGTGGAAGGCTTCGCTCGAGCGCCAGAGTTCGAGCTCCGTCTCGTAGCGTGCTGCCAGCCGCCGCCATGCGCCGTCCTCGATCATCAGCGGAAACGGCATGTGCCGCACGACGATCTTCTGGCCCGCTCTAGCCGCGGAAAACTCCTTCACCTCGGCCACGATCATCATCAGCTTGCGAGGACCCGAGCCGGACGGCTGTATGCCCTTGAGCGCGGCCGCACGCCGCGCGGCGATCCCATCCTTATCCTCTGGATGGAACACTTCCGGCACGAAAAGCACATCGCTCAAGGGGCTACACCGAGCCGTCATTTGGGAGGCGGCATTGATGAGGCTGGTTCGCACCCGGCCCCAGCCACGCCGGCCTGCCCAGGTCGACCGCCATTTGGTCAATTCGCCTGCCTCCCACAGATAATGCAGCATTGCCCTGAGCGACAGCTTTCTGGGCTCGCTGCGAATGCCCCGCTCCGACGGCTCAGCCGACGCGGTGGCTCCGGATCTGGCCCCACGTTTCGTCAGCGAGAAATCCAGCTTCAGGTCGGCCTTGCCGCTGGCGTCGATCTGGATCGCGTTGCCGATCAGCGGGCCGAGGCCGGAAAGCTCGTAGGGCGGCTCATAGGAGGGGCAACCAGGATGGTGATCGCGCCCCGAAAGCGGCATGCGCTTGATGAGATACTGGTCCTCCAGATGCGCGATATACATGGGGATCGGCGGCTCCTTGCACATGCACATCGGGCGAAGCCGCTGCTCGTAGGCCTGCGGAAGAAGCGTCCGAAACTCCGGCGAGGATTCCTCCATCACCCGTTCGCCGATCGTGAATGTTCGCACGGCCGTTCCCTCCTTGCCTCGGTCGAAGCTACACGGGACAGTGCTCATTTTACTATCGAAAAATAGCTAGTAAACCTCCAGGCCGGGCGCTGGCGCCTCATCTCCCGAGAGAGGGGGGCCGGAAGGGGCGGCCTGCCGGGTTTGGAGAGCGTCCGGCTGGCCGCTCTTTTCCCGCTCTCGGCAGGATTTCCCATGAAGATGATCACATCCGGTGCCGCGAACGCGGCCGCCACCTCTCTTGCGCCAGCCGATCGCGCAGGTCGAGCGGGCAAGATCCTCCACGCCGGCCATGGCTTTTTGCCGTTTCTTGAGCGCGGCCAGGCCATCGGCGCAGCCGATCTCCGAACCGTCTTGACGAACGCCTTCGGCGGCTCGGACGCCGAAGGTTTCTGGGCCTGGAAGGATGCCTATGAGGCGACCGAGGTCGCGCAGGTGTTGTTCCTGCGCAAGTTCGGCGCGGCGATTTCCGCTCGCGCGGCGCAGACCACGCTTGCGATGCTGACCAAGGTTGCGGGCCTGGTCCCGACCCACACGCGGCGCTCCGAGGAAAGCCAACAGCTCCAGCAATTTTCGACGCCGATGCCGCTTGGCTTTGTCGCGGCCCGCGCCGCCGGGGTCATGGCCGACGACACGGTGCTCGAACCGTCCGCCGGAACCGGCCTCATGGCGATCTTCGCCGAACTCGCGCAGGCGCGCCTCTCCCTCAACGAATATGCACCGGTTCGCTATACGCTTCTCGAGCAGCTCTTCCCGGGATCGATGGTGTCGCAGCATGATGCCGCCCACATCGATGACTATCTCGACCGCTCGGTCCGTCCGACCGTCGTCTTGATGAACCCGCCGTTTTCCGCCGGCCTTCACGTCGAAGGCCGCATGGGCGATGCCGCATGGCGTCATCTCGCCTCCGCCTTCGCCCGGCTCGCCCTCGGCGGTCGGCTGGTGTCGATCACCGGCTCCAGCCTTTCCCCCGACAATCTCAAATGGCGCGACGCCTTCGTCCGCCTGCAGGAGCGCGGCACGGTCCTGTTCAGCGCCGCGATCGATGGCTCTGTCTATGCCCGACATGGCACGACGATGGAAACGCGGCTGACGGTGATCGATAAGATCGCCGCTCCCAATCCTGCGAAGTTGGTCTCCTCTCACGGCGTCGCTTCCGATCTGGAGATACTGCTTTCATGGATCTCGGATCTTCCGCCCCGCTCGCCCGCGACCGCGCCGAACTCCATCGGCGCGCTATCGAACGGCGTCCTGCGCGCCTGCGTGACGAAGATGGCCGGCCGCAAGGCCGCCGGCACCGTGCGTCCTGCGGCAGAATCCGCTTCCGCAACGCGCCCTTCGCCCGCCGTCCGCGCACCGCGACCCGTGTCTCTGCCGCCCGCTCATTTCAACGACGAAGTCATCGAACTCTCGTACGAACTGCGCGACGCGGCGCCGAAAGCGCGTGTCGATGTCGCCGACGGCATCTACGAACCGTACCGGCTGCAGGCGATCCACATTCCCGGCGCCAAGCCACACCCGGACAAGCTGGTCGAATCTGTCGCCATGGCATCGGTCGCGCCGCCCAAGCCGACCTATCGTCCGCATCTTCCGAAGCGTGTCGTGAGCAGCGGCGATCTTTCCGATGCCCAGCTTGAAAGCGTGATCTATGCCGGCGAAGCGCACGGCGGCTATCTCGCTGGCCACTGGTCCGTCGATGCGACCTTCGACAATCTGAAAGCCGTTACGCCTGAGACCGAGGGCGCTGTCCGTTTTCGTCGCGGCTGGTTTCTCGGTGATGGCACGGGCGCCGGCAAAGGCCGCCAGGCTGCCGGGATAATTCTGGACAACTGGCTCAAGGGCCGCCGCCGCCATCTGTGGATTTCAAAGTCAGAGACCCTAATCGAGGACGCCCAGCGCGATTGGGCCGCACTGGGACAGGAGAAGCTGCTGGTCACGCCCCTGTCGCGCTTCCGGCAGGGCAAGCCGATCAACCTCGAAGAAGGGATCCTCTTCGTCACCTTTGCCACACTGCGTACCGATGAGCGCGAAGGCAAACGCTCGCGTGTCCAGCAGATCGTCGATTGGCTCGGTCAAGAGGCGGGGAACGCAATGACTTTCGATGGCGTCGTCATCTTCGATGAAGGCCACGCCATGGCCAATGCCGCCGGCGGCAAGTCCGAGCGCGGCGAGAAGACCGCCTCGCAACAAGGCCGCGCCGGCCTGCGCCTGCAACGTGCGCTGCCCGATGCCCGCGTCGTCTATGTCTCGGCGACCCGCGCGTCCGACGTCGAATCCCTCGCCTATGCCGAACGCCTCGGCCTGTGGGGCAGCACCGACTTCCCGTTCTCGACCCGATCCGAGTTTGTCGCGGCGATCGAGGACGGCGGCGTCGCGACGATGGAAGTGCTGGCGCGCGACCTCAAGGCTATGGGTCTCTACGCCTCGCGGTCCTTGTCATTCGAGGGTGTCGAGTACGAAATCATTGAGCACGAACTGACCGAGGAGCAGGTCCGCATCTACGATTCCTATGCCGAGGCCTATCAGGTCATCCATAACAATCTCAACGCGGCGCTCGAAGCCACCGGCATCACCAGTGCGACCGGCAATGGCACGCTCAACAAAAATGCCAAGGCAGCCGCCCGCTCTGCCTTCGAAAGTTCGAAGCAGCGCTTCTTCAATCACCTGCTGACCTCGATGAAGACGCCGGCGCTGATCGGCGCGATCGACAAGGATGTGCAGGAGAGGCATGCGGCAATCGTCCAGATCATCTCCACCGGACAGTCTCTCACCGAACGCCGGCTGGCGGAGATCCCGACCGAGGAGCGGGGCGATATCCAGGTCGACATCACGCCACGCGAGATCGTTGCGGAATTCTTGCACCACTCCTTTCCGATCCAGCTCTTCGAGGAATATTCCGACGCCGAAGGTAATCTCCTGTCGCGGCCGGTCTATGATGCCGACGGTAATCCGGTTCTGTGCCGTGAAGCGGTCGCACGCCGTGACGCATTGCTCGAGCGGCTCGGCAGCCTGCCCGCGATCCCGACCGCGCTCGACCAGGTCGTCCAGAGGTTCGGCACGGATCGCGTTGCCGAGATCACTGGGCGAACGCGCCGCATCGTGCGCCGCGACGATGGCGGCACGATCGACCGCTTCGCCGTCGAAAGCCGACCGGGCAGCGCCAATCTGGACGAAACGCGTGCTTTCATGGACGACGAGAAGCCGATCCTGATCTTCTCCGAAGCTGGCGGCACCGGACGGTCTTATCATGCGGATCTCGGCGCGAAGAACCAGCGCCTGCGTCTGCACAATCTCCTCGAAGCCGGCTGGCGGGCCGACATAGCGATCCAGGGACTTGGGCGCAGCCATCGCACCAACCAGGCGCAGCCGCCGCGCTTCCGCATGGTCGCCACGAACGTCAAGGCGGAGCGCCGCTTCCTGTCGACCATCGCCCGGCGTCTCGACACGCTGGGCGCAATCACGCGCGGGCAACGCCAGACCGGCGGACAGGGGATGTTCCGCTCTGAGGACAATCTCGAATCCCAATATGCCCGCGATGCGCTGCGACAATTTTACAAGCTCATCCATTGCGGCGACATCGCAGGCTGCTCGCTGGATAAATTCGAGACGATTACCGGCCTGTCGCTGACCGCGGAGGAGGGCGGGCTCAAGGACGAGCTGCCGCCGATCCATACCTTCCTCAACCGCATGCTGGCGCTGACCATTGCCATGCAAAACCTGTTGTTCGACGCCTTCGAGCAACTGCTGGCCGCCCGCATCGAGGGGGCGATCGCGGCGGGTGTCTATGACAAGGGCCTGGAGACGCTTGTAGCGGACCGCATGACGGTGAAGGAGCGCAAGCTGGTCTACACCCACCCGGTCACCGGCGCGCAGTCGCATCTGCTGACGATCGAACGCATGGATCGCAACAGGCCGATGCTGCTCTCCGATGCCTTGCAACTTGCCGCTTGTGATTGCCAGGCCAAGCTCATGGTCAACGGCAAGTCCGGCCGCTCGGCCGTGCAGGTTCCGACACGCTCGGTCATGCTCGACGACGGCTCGGTCCAGCCGCGCGTCACGCTCATCCGGCCGACGGTCGAAATCCGCTTCGAGCTGCGTCAGCTTGAAGAAACGAACTGGCAGGAAGCGGACGAGCAGGTCTTTGCCGACGCCTGGAACACCGAGGTTGCCAGTCTGCCAGAGTTTGCCATCTCGACCATGCACATGGTTTCCGGCCTGCTGTTGCCGATCTGGAAATTGCTGCCGCAGGATTTTTGCCGTGTCTATCGGCTTGAGACCGATAAGGGCGAACGCATCGTCGGCCGTCTGATCTCCTCGGAAGGTCTCGCCCGGCTGTGCCAGAATTTCGGGCTTGATCGGACCGAGGTCATAAGCGCCGGCGAGGTGTGGCAATCGCTGCTCAGCGGCTCTGCGGTCATTGGGCTGGCCGGCAACATGACGCTGCGGCGTGTGCGGGTGATGAATGACTATCGCGTCGAACTCACAGGCTTCAGCGACGGGATGCGCGATAGGCTGAGAGCAATAGGCCTGTTCTCCGAAATGATCGCCTGGAAGGTCAGGTTCTTCGTCCCGACCACGGATGACGGACCAGTGATCCTGTCGCGTCTCATGGAGCGGCACCGCATCGTCGACGTTGCCGGCCGTGCGTGACCGCTATGCTGTCCGCCTCGCAACTGGCGGATCGTCTCGCGCGCGACGTCGAGGCGGTCTGCCGCCATTACCTCTCCGCCGGCCGTCGGGGCGGCAACTACTGGATCGTCGGCGACGTCGCCAACAACAAGGGCCGGTCGCTCTATGTGCATCTCGCTGGTCCCCGCAAAGGCCGGTGGACAGATGCCGCGGCCGGGCAATTCGGCGACCTGCTCGACCTTGTTCGCGAAACCTGCGGACTTGTGGATTTCCGCGACGTTGCCGATGAGGCTCGACGTTTTCTGAATGAGCCTAAGCCCGGTTCGTCGTATCGCGGGGACGAGGCCGGCGATGCCCCGCCGGTCGAACGACCGGCTGCCGAACGTGCGCGACGGCTGTTCCGCATGGCGCAGCCGCTTGCCGGCACTTTGGCCGACACCTATCTGCGCCAGCGCGGCATCCTGCGGGCGTCTTTGCATCCGGCGCTGCGCTTCCACCCGTCCTGCTACTACCGGGATCTCGTGACCGGCAGGACGAGCCGCTATCCGGCGCTGATCGCAGCCGTGACCGACCGCTCCGGCGCAATCACCGGCGTGCACCGCACATGGCTCGACCCGCAGGGCGAGGGCAAAGCGAAGGTCGACGATCCGCGCCGCGCGCTCGGCGGGCTGCTTAGGAACGCCGTGCGCTTCCACTTTCCCCTCCATGGCCCTGTGCCGGTCATGGCCGCCGGCGAGGGGCTCGAAAGCATCTTGTCGCTCTCGCACGTGATGCCTGGCATGGCGATGGTGTCAGCGCTGACCGCCAATCACCTCGCCGCTTTCCGGCTCCCGGCAGGATGCGTGCGCCTCTACATCGCCGCCGACGCCGATGCCGCCGGCCGGCACGGCATCGAGGGATTGAGCCGCCGCGCGCGGGCGCTCGGGATCATGCCGCTCGTGCTCGCCCCGGAACTCGGCGACTTCAACGAGGACCTGCGCCGGCTCGGTCCGGCTCGGCTTACCGCGCACCTTCGAAGCCAGCTTGCCACGGAAGACGCTCAGGCCTTTCTGCCCGCGTGAGACGGCCATGAGGCTGGGCGACGGTAGGGCGCGGCGTGGCGGGAGAAGGTCGCTCTCTGCCGGTCGCCGTTCGGTGGGCGCGCGCTCGCCGGCCTGCCGAGAGGCGACCCTTACCATCCGGCGTTCAGGCCTTCAGCGGGTCAGTCAGGTTTCTTCCCTGCCGGGCCGGAGGCGGCCCGGCATTCCTCGCGGCCCAAGAAACCTTCTTGTCCCCGCCCGGCGCTGCGCTGGGCCGCGGCGCGGGCGCCGCGGTTCCGGCCCGCCCGCCGCATGGAAGGGGATCGCCGTCAGGCCGCGAGAGGCGCGGCCCAAACCGACGGAGACCCAGCATGAACCTTACCCTTCCCCTCGACGACGCCTTCGAGCCCAACCACGCCTCGTCCCCGACCGACCGCTTCATCTACGAGATGCAGATCCACGGCCATCGCCCCTTCCAGGACGAGCCGGATTCACGCCCGTTGCCTGAGGAGCCAATGGTCCAGTCGGCGCTGACCGCAGTCTTTGACGCCATGTTCGAAATGCTCGGCGATACACGGCTGGAGCCGGATCTCGAGGACCTTCTCTGGTCGACGGTCAACCTCTTCCATCGCGCCGGCGAGCGCATCCAGCGCGAGCTTCAGCGCAACCAAGACGCGCAGCGCACCGGCCAGCGCGAGCAGGACGGTTCGGAGGTCAAGAGCGTCGAGCTCGAGCGCCACATCGCCGAAGGCATCACGCTTCTCGAGCGCCGCAACGCCTTCGAGTTCATGCGCGATTATGCGGCCGACCTCTTCGAGGCGCAGACCGGATCGGCATGGCGGCCGCGCACCGGCTCGAAGGTGAGCCACGCCAACATGACGGCGGCAATGATCGACTCCAGAGATTTCCTCTCTGCCCGCCGTCGCGCCGAAACCGAGGTGCTGTTGCCTGCCGGCACCAAGATCGTCTTCGGCGGCGGCATGGACTACAACGATCATGAGCGCATCTGGGCCGCGCTGGACAAGGCCTACGCGAAGCACCCGGACATGATCCTGCTGCATGGCGGATCGCCCAAAGGCGCCGAACGCATCGCCGCCTGCTGGGCGGAAGCACGCAAGGTGACGCAGATCGCCTTCAAGCCGAACTGGACGAAGCATGCCAAGGCCGCACCCTTCCGCCGCAACGACGAGATGCTCTCCGTGATGCCCGCAGGCGTCGTCATTTTTCCGGGATCCGGCATCACCGAAAACCTTCGCGACAAGGCCCGCCGCTTCGGCATCAATGTTTGGGAACTTAGAGGAGACGGCGCGTGAGCGCCGTTTTCCTCCTCCGGAGAATCCATCTAGCATGCCGCTTATGCGGACATTCACGATAGACGATTCAGGCAGGCACACTGGCGACGTCCTGGACGCCGCCAGTGCCGAGCCGGTTGTTCTCATCTCGGATGAAAAGCTCCGGTACGCTCTGATGAGCATCGAACGCTACGAACGGATGCGCTCCGTGGGGGATCTACGTCGTGTCGGCCGAACCGCCTAAATGCCGGAGAAACACAAAGAACTGTTCGCGGCGAAGATCGATCGGCTGGCATGCGGCGAAGGTTACGACGGTGAGTCGTAACTGCGACCATGGAGAGAAGTATTGCAAAATACAATCGCATCACAGGAGCGCGACATGGCCACCACAGCCCCGAGAAAGGAAACATCCGTCTCGATGCGATTCCGCGACGACGATCTGACGATCATCGATCGTGGCGCGGAACTGCTCGGCTTGTCGCGCACCGAATTCATGCGCCGCGCCGCATTGCACGAGGCGCAGGTGGCGATCCTCAACGAGACCGTCACCCGCCTCTCGCCCGACGCCTATGATGCCTTCATGCAGGCGATTTCCGCCCCGGCGGCCGCTCCGCCGCCGAAGGCGGCCGAACGGTTGCGACGGATAGCACCCTGGGAAGGCTAGATGGCCCTTCCCGGTATTGAACTGCTCGACGACACGCATCGGCTTGGCGCTTTCGACTCCGGCAGGATGAGAACGCGAGGAGCGACTAGCGCAGTTCTCCATCCAGTTCCGAATCGATCTCATCCAGAGCCGTAAGGGGCAGCATCTCTCCGCGTCGGAATTCTTCTTCAGCTTTCAGCAGCGAACGAAGCGCATGACGGCGATCTTGGTCGCGCGTCATGTTTCCGCGGTTGAGGGCGTGCCGATGTTTTCCTGGCGCCATGTATTGGTTTTCCCGTTGGCGCGCATGTCCGTTCACTCACATCGTCCAATCTTCCACGCGCAGGCCCTCAACCCGTGCAAACTCGCCAGTATTGTTGGTGATGACAGCGAGTTCACGGGCCTTGGCCTGACCGGCGATCAAGGCGTCGTACGGGCCGATGGGTGTTCCCTTCGCAGCAAGGGCCGCCCGGATTTCTCCAGCGACGAAAGCGTCATGCAGGTCGAAATCGAGGATTGGAAAATCGGCGATCATCAGACGTAAGGTTTCGAGATTATGCTGCACCTTGGCGCTCTTGTGTGCACCGAAGTAAAGCTCATGAACGACGATCGAGGACAGGCCAATGCTGCCTTGCGGGCTGTCGAGAACGCGCCTGACCAGCTGATCCGATTTACGCCCGATCAATGCGATGACCGCGTTCGTGTCGAGGACATAGGAAATCACGAAAATACCGCGTCAAGCTCCGGCCGATCCTGCTCTTCCGGCTGCTGCCGGCCATCCGCCATAAAATCGGGGCTTGTTCCGCGGGCCAACGCCGCCTTCAGCGATGTCCATGCCTCCTCGGTCTCGATATGCGGGCGAAGGATTAGCGCATCGCCTTCCTGCGTGATTTCCACGCGCTCCACATTGAAACGAAATTCCTTCGGCAGGCGAACGGCTTGCGAATTGCCAGTCTGAAAAACTCGGGCGAGATGAGGCATGACTATTCTTCCGACGTATATACGATCACGTATATACGTCATTGCGGCCTTTGCTTCAAGACGCGAGATCCGGGCGCATCCAGTGCGGCCGACCCGATCTCTATTCCGCCACCAGGCAGCCTGCAAAGCCAGCATTCGCGACCGAAGGCATGGCGATCCCCTTGCGAGGGGACCGCGCGGAAACGCGCCCTGCGAACCGATCCCGACAGCGCGAGACCGCTAGCTCGCCGACCATTGGTGTGCCTGACTCCACCGACGGTCGGGTGTCCGGACGTTGGCAGGGCGGGGTCTCCCAAAGATCGCCCCTGCGACGGCGGCATGGATACCTCCACCAAGATATTGCAGCGCGGCTTGAATGCGGCGATACGGCTCCAGTCCGGACCGACCTCGCGGACCGTTTAAGGGGATGATGCGGAAGGGGCCGTCATGCGCTTAAAGCGGCCGGGAACGGGCGAGTGCAGGGTGTGGATCGACATGGTGATGGAGCGTTCAGAAGCGCGCGACCGATATCCGCAGCGCTGGACCGGACGGCCATAATGGGTATTCGCTCCCTTCGGCTGCCCCGAACCATTCCCGTTATGTCGCTCGTATAGACGACCGTCTGCTTTTGCGGCCAACCCCTGACGGGGTAAGACTCGCCCGAAATTTTTGCAAAATTCGATTTCGGTTTCTTTGTCCTGGCGGAAAATAGAATTTTGCAAAATTTTCGGCCGAGCTGACCGCAGCAGATCGGCCGTCTCTTCGTGCGCCATCGGGAATGGTCCCGAGCAACCGAAGGAGACAGAACCATGGCCACCACGATCGCAACCCTGACGCAGAAGACCGACGGCTCTCTCGAAGGCGTCTTCGCCACTATCCGGGTCAACGCCCCGATCGCCATCGTCCCGAACGGCCAGAAGGCAAGCGACGAAGCCCCCGACTTCCGCGTCATCCACCGCCGGACCGGCTTCGAGATCGGCGCGGGGTGGAACCGCATCGCCCGCCAGACCGGCGAGGAATACCTTTCGGTGAAGCTGGAAGCCCCGGAGATCGGCGTGATCTTCGGCAACCTCGCTCCCGCCCCAGGCGGCGATCCGAGCAAGAAGGTGATCCTCTGGAACAACCCGAACTGAACGGCAAGCAACCGGCCCCGAGCAATCGGGGCCGGTTTCGCCGCTCAATGTCAGGGTCGTTCCGCGGTCGTTGGAGCGAAAGCGGGCATCGAGCCCGATTTCGCTCCTTCTCGTTGCCACACGGGCGAGGACCTTTCTGCTCAGAACGCCAAGTCTGCCATGAGGCACTCGTGCCGCGTCAAGGACGAGCGGTCCCCCCAAAATTCTACGAATTTCGGCTCCCCCGCTCGCCGCCTCCGGCGGTCGCTACGCGATCCTTGACCCGACCCGATCCTCACGGCCCGCGCGCGTCATCTTTCACATCAACAAAGGAGATGACGACCATGACGATTTCCATCGAACAGCACATCGAGGAACTGCGGGCCGAGCTGCGCAATGCCGTCTACCGCGACGAGCGTCGCTGGATGGAGGCGGAACTGGCGCAGGCCCAAGCGGAACTGGAGGCGGCGATCACCGCACAGGACGCCGGGATCGAGGCCGAGCCTCCCCACTGAGGGAGGCTTTTGCCTGAACGCCCGGTTTGCCACCCCCGGATCGACCGGGGTGGCAAACCAGAAGCTTCGCTTCGCCAGGCATCGCTCTCCTGCGCCCATCAGGCGCGGACGGTCTGGTCTTGTATCCACGCGCCCTCTTTGCCCGCAGCAGCTCGAGAAACATCGACACGGCCTCTTCCTCCCGGTCGAAGTGATGAACCATCGACTGTCCGCCGCAGCCGATGCGCCCCCAACGGCGTGTCAGGCAGGGAGTGCCGAACAAGGTCGTTTCGATGGCAAGCGCATAGAAGCGCGCCATGTTTCGAGCGGCGTCCGTGCGTTCGACATAAAGCCGATAGGGCTGAGCGAGCATGGGACAAGAATCGCTGATCGGCAAATGCCCGTCCAACGACACTTATGAATCGTTTGTCGCGCAGCGATTCGTTTTCGTGATGGATTGCCCGTCCTCTCAAAGCCGGTTTCGGCGAACCGCCTCCGGCGGCCGGGCTCTATTCGCTCGGCTTCGCGTCGCTCACGGAGCCCGCTGCGCGGTCTCCGCCTCCGGTTACGATCCCTTTCGCTGGCGAGCGCGGGCCGGCGTCGACCGGCCGCTTCGCTTCGCTATAAGGGCTCCCGCGCCCCCGAGTCCTGGCAGATCCCACGTGCGACCTGTTCTTGCTTTGATCTCTCTTGCGATTTAGACTCTCGCATTCTCGATAGTTTGGCTCAGTCGGCCAACCGACAGGACCAGCGCAAGCGATCAAGCGAGGTGGCACGATGAGCGAAATTCAGCCTGCTGCCGGCAAGGACCTTCGGGTTGGACGAACAAACCCGGGTCTTTGCTTGCTACGGCTTTTCGCCCGCCTGCTTGGCACCATCGTCGTCGGAAGCGTGGTGACCGTATTTTACTGCGCGTGGCATCTGTCCTTTCTTGCGCTCTGCATGTTCCGCCCTGTCGTCAATCTGCTTGTCCCTGCCGGGCTCGTCATGGTTCCGCTCTCGATCGCGGCCTTCGTGAAACCCGAAGCCGCGAACGGGATCCCGTTCTGGGCCATTCTCCTGATGGCGATCGGCGTCGTCGGCATTGCCACGGGCTATGCGAAATTGTCGACTGGTGCACGCCACCGGGTGAGACCGATCCGTTCGAACGCCATCGCCGTCGCCACTGGCGCTGACGTTTTCCGCGACCTTGATGGTGCTCACGGCTTGACGAAGCGATTGGCCTTGGCCGCCTCGTTCATCTCCTTGCGCCGGAAATAGATCGCACGGCCGCAGCGGATCGGACTGTGGCCCTGCACGATGATGATCTGCTCGTCCTTGCGCATGGATTGGGTGATCTCGTGCGGCATGATCAGCGGCCGACGCTGGAAGTTCACACTCTCGGATTTGCGCGAGCTGGCGTTTTTCACGTCCCAGCCGATGTTGCGCGAGCTCCCCTTCACCTCGACCGTCATTTCCCCGCATTGCGCCGAGACGTTGCGCGCCGTGTCGAGCGCCTTGATCGCGGCGTAGCTTGCGAAGGCGCATCCGTCGATCCACGACGTCGCGCCGTCTTTGCCAAAATGCCGCTCCATCTGCCCGACGGACTGGTACATCAGCATCATGCTGATGCCGTATTTGCGGCCACGGTCGCGGGCCTCCTCCAGCACGCGCATGTATCCGAGCAGATCGACCTCATCGAGCATGAACAGCGCCCGGCGCCTGAAGCCACCGTCGGCCTGGATCATGGCGTTGACCAGCGAGCCGATGATCACACGGCCAATGCCGGGATAGGAGCGCAGGATCGATGCCGGGATATTGAGGAAAACGTCCTTTTTGCCCGATACGATGTCGCTCGACCGGAACGCGTTGCCGCAGACAAGCGCCGCGTAGCTGTCAAGCGACAACCATTGCGTATCCTTCGATGCGGTTGAATACACGCCCGAGAACGTCTGCTCGGTCATGTTGGTGAAGACGCCGAGGGTCTCGCGAATGAAGGCGGACGCGGAATGCTCCTGGATGTCGCGCAGCATTGCCAGCACCGAGGGCTCCGGCTCGGAAACGATCTGCCTCAGGCTGCGCAAATTGCGCCGGCCGGCATAGTCGGGCGACAGCATCACATGGGCGAGAAACCCGGTCAGGAGATTATGCGCCTGGTTCTGGAAGTAGGAGCCGGTTGAATTTTCGAAGCGTACGCTTTCCGACAGCAGCATATGCGCGACGCCGACAATATCTTCTTCCTTCTGACGCGAGGTCCCAATCGCGTCGAGCACGTTGAAGCCCATGACCGGGTTCGTCGGATCGAGCACCATCACCTCGCGGCCGAGCGCGCGGGTTCTGTGCTCGGCCACCATCGGCGCGACCTCGGTGGAGGGGTCGAGGCAGATCAGCGGCCCGGTGTAGCGCAGCGCCGTCGGCACGACATTGCTTGTGGTCTTGTAGCCGCCCGACCCGGCGAAGAAGAGCATATGGGTGGAATCGAAATTCTGCTTGTAGGTGAGCAGTGGCGCCTTGCCGCCTTGCCCCCATGTCGCCGGGTCGTTCGGATCGAACGGCAGCTCATGGACGATTTCCTTGTCGACACGGTAGCGCTCGCCGACGACGATCTCGCCATCAGGCGGAAACAGTTTTGCCGCCGCTGGCATCGGCAGCCAGTCCGCGTCTCCGAAGGTGCCGCGCCTGGCGCGTTTCACCGGTTCGGGAACGACGGTGGAAATGCGTGCGGCAACCGCCACCGCCATGAAGCCGGCGATCGCGCCGATGACGGCAACCATGTCGAGATAGGACAGCGCCTGGTCCCACGACACCGCGCCGCCTTCTACCGACGGGGCCAGCCTGCCGAATTCGCGCAGCGCGTAAAAGCCGGCCACCATCAGAAAGCAGACGAGGCTCGCCATCGCGACCGGCCTGCGCCGGTGCAATGGCAACGCCCAAACGGCCAACAGGCCGGCAAGCGGCCCGAACAAAAGCGCCGGCACGGGCGACGCCCGCAGGAACCAATACTCGGTCTTGCCTGACATGCCCGCTGCCAGTTCCGGCCAGCGCCACCCAACCACATAAACGGCGAAAGCGCTGATGGCGATCGGCACGAGGACGAGCAACAGGCTCGGATGCGGTTTTGCCTCCACGGTCATGCCGGAGTCTCCATGCTCAGCCGGAAACCAGCATCAGGTGCAGGAACCTTGAAAGCAACCTCGCCGAGATCGCGCAGCCGTCGATGCTCGGCCGAACCCGGCGTGACGCCTGCCAGCTCAAGAAGACCTCCGAGCAGAAATGCCCGGTCCGCCTTCGACAGGCCCGCCCTGACGACGATGCCGCCGAGCAGGAATTTTTCGCGGGCCTCGCGCTTGCGGTCAACCGTCATGAGAAACCTCCGCCGCCGTTCCAGACCCGCTAACTGCTGATCGACGCGGCGAAGCAGTTGGACCGGTAGCCCCTTTCTTCTCCGCTTTGCGAAATCGGGCAGTGATCTCCTCGAAGACCGCGTCGAGCTCCTCGTCGGAGATCTCCATTTCCGCCAGACCCGATTTTGTCGCGGCACGCGCAAAGCGCTCGGCGGATTTGGCGATCACTGTTCGCCTGCGCTCGCGCAGTTTCTCGATCTGGGCGTCGATGTCGGAAATCGATGATTTTGCAGCCATGCCGGTGTCCTTGTCGGTTCGAGCAATCTGAACGACGGTGACTATACTATCTAGAAACTGATAGTAAGATAGGCAAGTTTGCCTCATCCCGAAAACGTCGCAGCCGGAATCCGGCGATCGGCCGCCTTCTGGAAAAGCGGCATCGACCCTGCGGTTCGATTGGTTTGAGGGCGCAATATACGTCGCTGGCGCGACGTGCCCGGAAGGTCTGGAGACGACAGTGGCGATCATGTTCGTCAGAGCGCAGGTGATCGGCAGGGGAGCGGGACGCAGCATCGTCTCGGCCGCCGCCTATCGCCATCGCGCCCGGATGATGGACGAACAGGCAGGCACGTCCTTCAGCTATCGCGGCGGCGCGTCCGAGCTGGTGCATGAAGAGCTGGCGCTGCCGGACGACATTCCCGCCTGGCTGAAGACCGCCATAGACGGGAAGACCGTTGCGGCCGCCAGCGAAGCGTTCTGGAATGCGGTCGATGCCTTCGAGACCCGAGCGGACGCGCAGCTTGCCCGCGAACTGATCATCGCCTTGCCGGAGGAATTGACCCGGGCCGAAAACATCGCCTTGGTGCGCGAGTTTGTCCGGGACAATTTTACGGCCAAGGGCATGGTCGCCGACTGGGTGTTTCACGACAAGGACGGCAATCCGCACATCCACCTGATGACCGCCTTGCGGCCGATAACGGCCGAGGGCTTCGGGCCGAAGAAGGTGCCGGTGCTCGGCGAAGAAGGCGAGCCGCTGCGCGTCGTCACGCCCGGCCGGCCGAACGGCAAGATCGTCTACAAGCTCTGGGCCGGCGACAAGGAGACCATGAAGGCGTGGAAGATCGCCTGGGCCGAAACCGCCAGCCGGCATCTGGCGATTGCCGGCCACGAGATCCGCCTCGACGGACGCTCCTATGCCGAGCAGGGTCTCGACGGCATTGCGCAGAAACACCTTGGCCCGGAGAAGGCGGCGCTCGCCCGCAGGGGCATCGAGATGTATTTCGCGCCGGCCGATCTGGCACGCCGGCAAGAAATGGCCGACCGGCTGCTTGCCGATCCTGAGCTTCTTTTGAAGCAGCTCGCCAATGAACGCTCCACCTTTGATGAGAGGGATATCGCCAAGGCGCTGCATCGCTACGTCGACGATCCGGCGGATTTCGCCAATATCCGTGCCCGGCTGATGGCCTCGGACGATCTGGTGCTGCTTAAGCCGCAGCAGGTCGATAGCGAGACCGGCAAGGTTTCCGAACCGGCCGTCTTCACCACAAGAGATATCCTGCGCATCGAATATGACATGGCGCAGTCGGCGCAGGTTTTGTCCGAACGGCGGGGCTTCGCTGTCCCTGATCTTGCTGTCGCGGCAGCGATCGAAAAGGTCGAAACACAGGATTCGCAGAAACCGTTTCGCCTCGATCCCGAGCAAGTCGATGCCGTTCGCCATGTGACCCGCGACAACGCCATCGGAGCCGTCGTAGGTCTTGCCGGCGCGGGCAAGTCGACGCTTCTCGCGGCGGCGCGGGTCGCCTGGGAAGGGGAGGGACGCCGGGTGATCGGTGCAGCCCTTGCCGGCAAGGCGGCGGAGGCACTGGAGGACAGTTCCGGCATCAGGTCGCGCACGCTGGCATCCTGGGAACTGGCATGGGCTAGTGGGCATGGACAGCTCAAACGCGGCGATGTGCTTGTCATCGACGAGGCCGGCATGATCTCCTCGCAGCAGATGGCGCGCGTGCTCAAGGCCGTTGAGGACGCCGGTGCGAAGGCCATTTTGGTCGGTGACGCCATGCAGCTTCAGCCGATCCAGGCAGGCGCAGCGTTCCGGGCGATCAGCGAGCGGATCGGTTTCGCCGAACTTGCCGGCGTGCGCCGCCAGCGCGAACAATGGGCGCGCGAGGCCTCGCGTCTCTTCGCCCGTGGCAAGGTCGAAGAGGGCCTTGATGCCTATGCACAGCAGGGCCGCCTGGTCGAGGCCGAAACCCGTGCCGACCTCGTCGAGCGTATCGTCGCCGATTGGATCGACGCGCGCCGCGACCTGCTTCAGAAATCTGCCGATGGCGAGGATGCGCCCCGTCTTCGTGGCGACGAACTGCTTGTATTGGCGCACACCAACGAGGATGTAAGACGTCTCAACGAATCCCTGCGCAAGGTGATGATGGAGGAGGGCGCCCTGACGGAGGCGCGCGAATTCCAGACGGCGCGCGGGCTTCGTGAATTCGCCACGGGCGATCGGATCCTCTTCCTGGAAAATGCCCGTTTCCTCGAACCCAGGGCAAAACGGCTTGGGCCGCAATATGTGAAAAACGGCATGCTCGGCACAGTCGTTTCCACCGGCGACAAGCGCGGCGATACGCTGTTGACCGTCCGTCTCGACAACGGCCGCGACCTCGTCATCAGCCAGCATAGCTATCGCAACATCGATCACGGCTATGCCACGACCATCCACAAGTCCCAAGGCGCGACCGTCGGCCGGACCTTCGTGCTGGCCACCGGCATGATGGACCAGCATCTGACCTATGTGTCGATGACCCGCCATCGCGATCGCGCCGACCTCTACGCGGCGCGGGAAGATTTTGCGCCGAAGCAGGAATGGGGAGGAAAGGCGCGTGTCGATCACGCCGCCGGCGTCACTGGCGAGCTGGTCGAGACCGGTCAGGCGAAGTTCCGACCGCAGGTTGAGGACTCCAAGGAGAGCCCTTATGCCGATGTGGGGGTCGATGACGGAGCCATCTATCGCGTCTGGGGCGTCAGCCTGCCGAAGGCGCTCGCCGAGGCTGGCGCCTCGACCGGTGACACCGTCACGCTCCGCAAGGACGTTGTCGAAACCGTCAAGGTGAAAGTGCCCGTCATCGATGAAAAGGCGGGCGAGAAGCGCTTCGAGGAACGCGAGGTCGAGCGCAACGTCTGGACCGCGGAACAGGTCGAAGCCGCCGACGTACGGCGGGAGAGGATCGAGCGGGAAAGTCGTCGGCCGGACCTCTTCAGACAACTGGTCGAGCGCCTTGGCCGGTCCGGCGCCAAGACGACGACGCTCGATTTCGAAAGCGAGGAAGGCTACCGGGCGCATGCGCGGGATTTTGCGCGGCGACGCGGCATCGACACGCTCGCCGGCGTCGTGGCCGGGATGGAGGAGCGAGTTTCCCGGCGGCTGGCATGGATTGCGGAACGGCGCGGGCAGGTGGCAAAGCTTTGGGAGCGTGCGAGCGTCGCGCTGGGCTTCGCGATCGAGCGGGAACGGAGTGTTTCCTACAACGAGGCACGCAGCGAATCGCTCACGGCAGAAGTTCCGTCGGCTGGACAATATCTGATTGCGCCGACCGTCGCGTTCGCCCGCAGCGTCGACGAAGATTCGCGCCGCGCGCAGCTTGTCTCGGAACGGTGGAAGGAGCGGGAAGCCATCCTGCGGCCGCTGCTGGAGAAGATCTATCGCGATCCCGATCATGCCCTTTCGGCGCTGGCCGCGCTGGCATCAGACGCGACAATCGAGCCACGCAGACTTGCTGATCATCTGGCAAGCGTGCCCGAGAAGCTCGGCCGCCTGCTGGGGTCCGATCGGATCGTCGATGGCCGTGCTGCTCGCGATGAGCGGAACGCAGCCAAGGCCGCCCTGTCGGAATTGTTGCCGCTCGCTCGCGCCCATGCCACCGAGTTCCGCCGGCAGGCGGAGCGCTTCGGCATCCGCGAGGAGCAGCGCCGCGCGCATATGTCCTTGTCGATCCCGGCACTCTCGAAGCCGGCCATGGCGCGTCTGGTCGAAATCGAGGCGATCCGCGAGCGCGGTGGGGACGACGCCTACAAGGCGGCCTTCGCCTATGCCGTCGAGGATCGCCTTCTAGTCCAGGAGGTCAAAGTTCTCAACGATGCGCTGACGGCACGCTTCGGCTGGAGCGCTTTCACCGCGAAGGCGGATGCTGCTGCTGATCGCAACATGGTCGAGCGTATGCCGGAAGATCTTACTCCCGATCGCCGCGAGAAGCTCGCCCGGCTCTTCGCCGTCGTTCGGCGGTTTGCCGAGGAGCAGCATGTGGCCGAACGGCAGGATCGCTCCAGGATTGTCGCCGGCGCCAGCGTCGCACCGGGCAAGGAGGCGATTGCCCTCTTGCCGATTCTGGCCGCCGTCACGGAGTTCAAGACGCCGGTGGAAGAGGAGGCGCGGGGCAGGGCGCTCGCAGCCCCGCATTATCTTCATCATCGCGCCGCGCTCGCCGAAACGGCGACGCGCATCTGGCGTAATACCGCCGGCGCGGTCGGCAAGATCGAGGAGCTTGTCGTGAAAGGCTTTGCCGGCGAGCGGATCGCGGCGGCCGTCAGCAACGATCCCGCCGCCTACGGCGCGCTGCGCGGAACCGATCGGATGATGGATCGCCTGCTCGCCGTCGGCCGGGAACGCAAGCAAGCGCTCCAGGCCGTGCCGGAAGCGGCGAGCCGTGTGCGTTCGCTCGGCGCCTCCTATGCCTCCGCTTTCGATAGCGAAATCCAGGCCATCACCGAAGAGCGCCGGCGCATGGCGGTCGCCATTCCCGGCCTGTCGCAAGCGGCGGAGGACGCGCTCAGGCAACTGGTGGCGGCGAGGAAGCAGAATGTCGCCCAGCAAGACGTCGCCGCAGGTTCGATCGATCGGCGCGTTGTCCAGGAATTCGCCATGGTCAGTCGGGCGCTCGACGAGCGCTTTGGTCTTAATGCGATCCTGCGCGGCGAAAAGGACGCCATCAATCGCGTGGCGCCGGCGCAGCGCAGCGCATTTCAGGCCATGCGGGATCGGCTGCAGGTCCTGCAGCAGACGGTTCGCACGCAAAGCAGCCAGGAAATTATTTCCGAGCGGCAGCGGCGCGTTATCGACCGCGCCCACGGCGTCACCCGATGAGCATCTTGGAGAAAAGAGAAGTCTAAGTTTGTGGGGCGGGCGAGACCCCTTGCTCACACTAGCCCTCTTCCGGTAAAGCTCCGCGCCCGCAATGGAAGCGCCTGAGACGCCAATCATATTCAGCAAGTGGCTTCTATTGCAGCTCGTATAAATAAGGAAGGACTTATGAGGCGTCAGCCCAGACCGTTCATTGTCGAAGTCAGACAGAAGCGCAGCCATCAAAAAGGCAGTCATTCCATTTGGGCTGGTGTCGATCTGTCAACAGCTTTCGCCGAGACAGCAAGGAAACTCGAGGAGATCAATGAGCCGAGCCGAGAGCTTATTGACTCCAATTTCGTGGCCGTTAATGCTGAACCGGTTCAAAAAGAAGAGGCGGAGCGTCACATGGTAGATCCTGAACAAGCTGAATCAGTAGAGGCCGCCGCGAAAGGCGTTGCGACGCCAGGCGACAAGAAGAAAACCCGGCGCCCGCGAAACGCAAAGGCAGAAACTAGGGAAACTGCCCGTAAGAATGGCGCCACACCGTCAATCGAAGTTAAAACACCGCAACCCGTTCGACTTGCCCGTAAGGTCTATTCCGCGGAGCAGCGTGCGCAAAAACTCAGCCAGATCGAAAAGCTGATTAGTGGCGGCGCCACTCTCAGAAGCGCCGTAGAGCAGGCAGGCACATCGGAGCAGACCTATTATCAATGGAAGAAGAAAGCTGCCGCACCTGCGCAAGCCGGTGACGATCTCAAGGATCTTCTGGCGCTCGAGGAAGAAAACAAGCGGCTGAGGAATCTGCTTGCGGGACGCCTGCGCAAGGAAAACGCAGAGCTAAAGAAAAGGCTGGGGCTGCAGTAAGGTGGAGCTTTCGGGCCTAAAACGAGCGGTGCCACGCCGGGCCGGTCTTTTGGCCCATTCATAGTGATCGCGTCAAACTGGCGCTCAACGGAGCGCGGGGTAACGGCCGTCGTTCGCATTCTGCAGGAGTAGCGGGCAGAGAGAAGCAAAAGTGTCGATCGAACTGCGCCATCTTCGGGTCTTCCTTGCGGTCGCGAACGAGGGCAATTTTCGGCGTGCCCACCGCCCCTCACCCGATGCTGCTCGAGAGTGGACGTTCCGCCAGACACTTTTATGCAAAGGTTCTACCCGATAGGGCGGTCAGGTCGGACGACCATAGGATAGGAACAAAAGGGGTGACGGTTCGTTCACTTGTTTCGGTTATTTCGGATATTGCGATTGCTGATTCGCGGTGCTATATCCGTGAAACATAGGGAAGACGACCATGACTACGCTGCTCGAACGACCGATATTGCCTTCGGCCGACGATGCCGAATTGGCTGCGCAGGCCAGCCGCCAGCTTTCTAGAGCTAAACACGAAGGCGCGGAATTGCGCGTACAAGTGGATGGCGGAGAGATGCTGCGCCTGCCTAAGGCAGTGAATGATCTCCTTTATCATTTGCTGACTGAAATGGCCCAGGGTAACGCCGTTACCCTATTTCCAATCCATGCCGAACTGACCACTCAGGAAGCTGCTGACTACCTGAACGTGTCACGACCTTATCTTGTTCGTCTCCTCGAGGAGGGTAAGGTGAAGTTCCATATGGTAGGAACTCATCGACGGGTAAAATTCCGCGATTTGGAGGCCTTCCGTAAGTCAACTGAGGAGGAGCGCCAGCGCGTGATGGACGAACTCGCGGCCCAAGCGCAGGAGTTGGGGATGGGCTATTAGGAAATCCAGTTACACGGTCATTCTCGACGCTTGTGTATTGTACCCAGCCCCGCTGCGAGACTTCCTGATGGAGCTTGCAGCGGGAGGGCTGTTTCGTGCGAAATGGACTGAAAAAATCCACGACGAATGGATCCGCAACGTCCTTAAGGATCGTGAAGACCTCAAGCTGGAACAGCTTTTGCGGACAAAGCAACTGATGAACCAAGCGGTGCCTGACTGTACCGTTGAAGGCTATGAGGACTTGATTGAAGGTGTGAAGCTACCTGACGGTGATGACAGACACGTTCTTGCGGCCGCCATCCACGCGGCATGTGACGCCATCATCACGTTCAACCTAAAAGACTTTCCGCGAGACTATCTTGCCAAGTACCAGCTAGAGCTCCTGCACCCGGATGAATTTCTGTTCCACCAATTTGGCCTGAATACAGCCGCCGTTGTTGTGGCAGCACAACGGTGTCGCGCGCGCTTGAAAAATCCCCCTAGAACGGCAGAGGAATACCTCGACACCCTTGAACGGCAAGGACTCACCAAAACCGTAGCCGAACTCCGACACTACGCTTCCGTCATTTAGCCCTCCAGAAGCGAGCCCGGCGCATCTGCATAGTGTCTCGCATGCCAGCCGGCACTGCCGATCTAGCCAACTTGCGCAGAATCGAGCTCCGTTGTTGTTGGACAATTACCGAAGCGGCGCTCTCGATGCTCATGCCGGCGGATGAACTCCTGCGTCTCGTTCGCCGCCGCACGACGAAAGCGGCTTTCGATCGATCAAAGTCACTGTCAGCAATTGCGTGAATGCTCGTGCGAACGATACGGCCTGTGTTCTGCAGTCACCCGGTAGGCCGGTCAGGCGAGCTACGATTTCTGAGCGGCAGAGGCGCGTCATGGACCGCGCGCGCGGCGTCAGCCGATGAGCATCTTGGAGCAAAATTGAAAGAGCTCGTATGGAAATTCCTCACATGGGACATGTCGGGGTGGAAACAGCCTGGCTGCACGGTTTCGAGCTGTGCGATTCAGCGAGCAAGGGTTGTGTAGCTCGGCCCAAATCAGGCAACGTTCAGTGGTCAGAAATGGCCATTGCCGTTGCCCGCCACCTTCCGTTAGCACTGCAATGAAATGGATCGGGGACGCATCCCTGATCAATAAAACATTAGGATTTCAGCGTCGATGATGAAGACCAGCATCGATCATTTGCCTGAGAAGAAGCAGCGCGAACTGGGTCGCATCATGGATATCCTCCATGAGGAGTTCGAGGATGCGCTGGCGGACAGTTCGAGCGAATTCAAGAAGAAGGGTCGTATTCTCAAGACGGTCCTGTTCGGCTCGTACGCCCGTGGCGATTGGGTCGACGAGCCGCATACGATGAAAGGCTACCGCTCGGACTACGACCTGTTGATCGTCGTGAATAATCGCAAGCTGGCCGACTTCGCCTATTGGTACAAAGCAAAGGATCGCCTCGATCGCGATCGGGGCGTGAACACGCCTACAAATTTCATCGTACATTCGCGACGCGAGGTGAATACAGCACTGCGCGAGGGGCAGTATTTTTTCACTGACATCCGACGCGATGGGATCGTGCTTTACGAGCTGGACGACGAGCCGCTGGCCGATCCCCGGCCGCTCACTCCGAAGGACGCTTATGACACTGCGAAAGAGCACTTCGACGAACGACTTCAGCAAACCAAGTCATTCATGAGAGTGTTCGATTTTTGCCTTCGCGAGAAAGATTATAAGCACGCCGCTTTCGAGCTGCATCAGGCGATTGAGAACACCTACGCCGCACTTCTGTTGGTGCTGACCAACTACAGCCCGCCGTCGCACAAGTTGTCCTTCCTGCGGGCCTTGGCGGAAGAGCGGGAACGACGACTTGCCGAAGCTTGGCCGCGCGACCAGCAACGCTATCGTGCCTGGTTCAACACGCTGAACGAGGCGTATGTCAAAGCGCGGTATTCCAAGCATTACGCGATCAGCGAAGAAGCCCTCGTTTGGCTCGGCGAGCGTACCGGCGAACTCCACAGGCTTGTCGAAGAGGTCTGTCGTGCTCATCTGGCACGGTTGAAGGAAGTCGCGGATGGCTGACGCCTCAGCTCTCTGCTCTCATCCAGCGTGCGCTTCGACAGACCTGCAGTATACGACAGCCCTGATTTGAGGTTCAGGGACCTCGTGTTCAGGCCAGATCCGCGCTCTTTTCCAGTGCAGCAGCCCGGGAGTGTAGTACCCGATCCCCGGCGTCGCGACACCGAGCGGTGTCCCGATCCCGGCGAAATTCAGTTTGAAGTGATATCCAGATTTCACGACGACGAAATCCCGGCTGGCCATATCGATGCCCTGGCTCGCAAACGCCGCCGGATCATGCGTGAAGCCCGGCTTGCTCGTCAGCATGATGCTCAGCCGGTCATCGATAACCAACACCGCAGTGCGGCCGAGCGACGTTTCTTCGCCGGCACCGAACGGGCCCTTTATTACAAAGCGACCGTCGGTAATTGATGCAACCACCCCGCAAACGCTGAGAGGCGCGAAACCTGGCGTGAGCCGCCCGCCTATGTCGAGCGTAACTCGAGTGCCTGTGCCAGCCTTCGCAGCTGCTTCGACGCTTGTCGGATCCGTAACGGGAACAGCGCCACGAAGACAGCCGCCTCGATCCAGCGCGTGCTCGAGGATGGCCGTGCTGTCGCCGGGCGCCCCTGCCAGAACCCGATCGCCCATGTCAGCGAGGATGTACGGACGCCGGCCAGAGACTCGCGCAACGACATCAAGCGCCTCGTCGATCGCGGGAAGACTATCTCGGAAGCGCTCGCGCCAGGCCCAGAAACGCTGGGCGAGTTCCGCTGCCGCTGCTTGCGCAAGCTGGCTCGGACCATGCGTCAGCACGACAATCGCTTGCCCCATGTCCTCGTCATCCGAGTAGGGGTAGACATTGAACAGAGATATGTCCCAGATCTCCGGATGGGCCGCGGCGATGGCCCGCGCACGTGCGTGGAGCTCGGCGAGCGGGCCGGCGCCAGTCTCGGCGGCTCCAGGCAGGATCATGGGCACCTTGGCCATCGTGAGGACCGGTTCCAACATCCCATCCAGCACAGCCGTAAGGCATTCGACGACCCGCTCGCCACACGAAACCACATCGGAATGCGGGTTTTCCTTGCACGCAATGCAGATCTCGACCGAGCGGAGCATGGCCGGCGTAACATGGGCGTGCAGGTCAAGACCGATGCCAATCGGGACATCGGGTCCAACTGCTTCGCGCAAGCGAACAAGAAGATCGCCGTCGGCATCCGGCAGCTCGGTCGTCGCCATTGCACCATGCAATTCCAGGGCTATGGCGTCATATCGTTTCTGGCGAGCCGAAGCTATCAACGTGTCCCGGAGCTGAATGTAGAAGTGATGATCCAACAGGCCGCCAGGGGGAGCCACTGCCGAAACGGTCGGCACCACCTCGTACCCGAGTTCCGTTCCCCGCTTGACGATGCCGCCGAGCGTCGTTCCAGAGCGCCGTGCGTGTTCAAGTAATTCCTCGCCATCCTTGATTTCGAAAGCCTCACCTGCAGTGATCTGCGGGCTGAAACTGTGCGACTCATGAAACAGGCGTCCAACAAGAATGCGTCGAGGGGTCGACGCGCTCGCGTCTGGCCAGCGTTGTGCGTCGGCTCGGCGTGATGGCATTGCTGGGTGCACAATTTATCTCCTTCTCGACGCGAGAAGCCAACCGCCTAGGCCTCATCCCCGGCGATCAGGGTCGCTTCGCCGCCGCGCAATTTCGATCGTGCTCATGAGGACTAGAGAGACCAGCGTCAGAACAGTCGAAACGGCCGCGATGACTGGTGTTAGATTGAAATCAATGTCCTCGAACATTTTGCGGGTAATCGTCTTGCCCTCGACGCCCGAAATGAAGAAAGCGACGGTCGCTTCATCGAATGAGGCGAGGAAGGCGAAGACCGCGCCAGCGGCAACGCCGGGCACAATGTTCGGCAGCACGATGTGAAAGAAGGCCTGTATTCGCGTGGCGCCGCAGTTGAGCGCTGCAAGTTCGAGGTTCGCATCGAAGCGTTGCAGGGCGGCACTCACCGTGATCACCACATAGGGGACCGCGAGCATGGAATGGGCTATCACAAACCCATAGAAATTCCCCACCAGGCCGAGGGGAGCGAAGAAAAGATAGAGCGCCACGGCGATGACGATATGGGGCACAATCAGCGGAGCCAACGTCAACGCCTGCAGGAACTCTTTGCCCGGCAAGCGGCCCCGAACCAGGGCGACAGCGGCAAGCGTTCCGATCACTGTAGCCGAAATTGTAGTGGCCACGGCAATGCGAACGCTGAACCAGGTCGCCGCCATCCAGTCCGGATCGCTGAAATACGCCTCGTACCATTTATACGTCAGGCCATGTGGCGGAAATTCGATATAGGGCGAGGTTCCGATCGACATCGGGACGACGATGAGCGTGGGCAGAAGAAGGAAGAACAGGATTAGCCCGATCGCCAGCGCGGCAACAACCACGGCCGGACCGTTTCGCATGCCGCGCTTTTCTCGAACTGCGCGTTCGGCAAGAACCAAGTCTGCGTCAGCCAAGTTTGAACCCCTTGTTGAGTGCCAACGCACGCCGGAACACGACCACCAGCAAAAGTGTCGCGAGCAGCAGGACGACCGATAGCGCGCCCGCGAATGGCCAATTCAGAAGTTCCGTCGTCTGCTGACCGATCAAGGTCGACATCATCAGCGTGCTGGGCCCGCCGACGAGCGCCGGCGTGATGTAGAATCCCAGCGACAGAACAAAGGTGATGAGCACGCCAGCCGCGACCCCAGGGAGGCTCAGGGGTAGCGTGATTCGAAGGAAAGCCTGGAGACCGCCGGCGCCGAGATTGCGCGCCGCCCTGGTAAGATCGTCGGGAATGCTGCTGACCACGGAGTAGATCGGCAACACCATGAAAGGCAGCAGAACCTGCGTCATCGCCACGACCACCGCCCCTCGCGTATAAAGGAGCTGCAGTGGCGCCTCGATCAATCCAGCCTCAAGGAGGCTGCTGTTGACCACTCCGTTGCGCTGGAGCAGGACGATCCACGCATACGACCGCACGAGCACACTCGTCCACAAAGGTATGAGCACGCAGGCGCCGACCAGCGTTGCCGCGCGCCCGGAGACCCGTGCCATGGCCAGCGCAACGGGATAGCCGAGCAGAAGGGCCAGAACCGTGACGATGAATGCGATCTCGAACGTCCGCCAAAGGACGAGGAGGTATAGCGGCTCCTCGACGATGCGCAGGTAATGCTTGAGCGTGGCCTGAGGCGCAAAGATGCTGCCCCAGAACAGCTTTCCTACGGGATAGAGAAACCCGCCAGAAAGGAGCAGAAGAAGCGGCGTTACGAGAAGGAGGGATGGCGTTCGCCCATACTCTCTTGACGATGTTGGACTGCCGCGAAGAAAGGGGCGTCTCATGACCGGTGTCGCAGGCATCGTCAGCACCTCGCCTGGCCGAAAACGCGCACTGCATGGCCCGGAATGGCCAAACTGACGCGGTCGCCTTCGCCAGGATGCGAAGCGTTGTGGTCCGCATGGACCTGAACATGGACGAGTTCTCCGCCCGGAAGCCGAACCAGGAAGGTGCGGAACGAGCCGACGAAAATGACAGTCTCGACAACGCCCTCAAGCGCTGGGCCGTCTGCCTCCCCAGGGCGGAGCAAGCGTATCTGCTCCGGTCGCACAGCCAAGCGCACTCGATCGCCGGGTTTTGGCAGAACCGTGAGGGCAGGTGGGCACTGAACCAGTCGAATGAACCCGCTTTGGCCAATGCCGATCTCGAGACCAGTCCCGTTGTAACTTCGGCATTCGCCCTCCAGAAAGTTCGTCTTGCCGACGAAATCGGCGACGAACGGCGTGGCGGGCCCGTCGTAAAGTTCGGCAGGCGAGCCGATCTGCTCCAATGAGCCGTCACGCATCACCGCGATGCGGTCGGACATTGTAAGCGCTTCTTCCTGGTCATGTGTCACGTAGATGACGGTCACGCCGAGCCGCTGCTGCAGGCGTTTGATCTCGATTTGCATCTGCTCGCGGAGCTTCTTGTCCAGCGCGCCCAAAGGCTCGTCCATGAGAAGCACGGGCGGCTCGAACACAAGCGCGCGCGCCACCGCGACGCGTTGCTGTTGCCCGCCGGACAGCTCGCTCGGCAGGCGTTTTCCGTACCCCTCAAGCTGTACCAGAGCCAAGGCGTCACAAACGCGGCGCGTTGCGTCCTGCCTTGGAACTTTGCGCATGCGCAGCGGAAAGGCGATGTTGTCGGCCACCGTCATGTGGGGAAACAGCGCATACCGCTGAAACACCATGCCGACATTGCGCCGGTTGGGAACGACATAGGTCACATCCCGATCGCCGATCGAGATCTTGCCCATGCTGGGCATCTCGAAACCGGCAATCATCATCAGGAGCGTCGTCTTGCCTGATCCTGACGGACCGAGGAGTGACAGGAACTCGCCCGCGCGAACGTCCATGGAGATTTCCTCCACCGCCCGAACCGAACCATACCGCTTGCCTAGCCCCCAGACCGATACATTCATGCCATCCACCGCCCAGCTACCTCCCAGGTTCCTCGCGTTCAGCCATTTTGCCAAAACTAAAAAGTGCGAAGACCTTCGGCATTAAGGTCTTGCACTGGCAATCAGGTGCACTCAGCTCGCAAGCCACGTGCTCCAGCGTTCCAGGACCGCCTCGCGGTTCGCCGCCAGCCAGCCACGGTCGACTTGGATGATCTGAGACCAATTGGCGGGCTGAAGGACGCTCAATGCGCGTGCGTCTTCGGGCAGGAACGCGACGGCTTCGCGTTGGGCAGTCGACCCGAACGATTCAAGTGCGAATGCCGCGTGTGCCTCGGGCCGCGTATAGATGAAGTCGAGGAGCGCCAGGCCGGCATTGGGGTGCTGTGCGCCCTTGGTCACTGCCCAGAACGCAGCATCGAGCGGCGCTCCGTTCCAGCTGATTGCGAGCGGCAACTTTTCTGCGCGCAGCCGAAAGGCGCGACCAGAAAACAGCATGGCCATGACCACTTCGCCCGTGCGGAAGATCTGCTGGCTCTGGTCGCCGCTTTTCCACCATACCGTAACATGGGGTTTGATCTCATCCAGCTTTCGGAAAGCTCGATCGACGTCCAACGGGAACAGTTGACCACGGCTCACGCCATCGGCCTCAAGCGCTGCAATCAAGTTCCACCACGGATTGCCGACATTTGGCAGCGCCCTCGGCCCGGGAAATGCCTTCACATCCCAAAAGTCCGCCCAGCCCGCCGGCTGAGGCTGACCATCGGGAAAACTGCGTTTGTCGAAGGCGAGCACTCCGCCTCCGATGTCGAACAGGACACCTTTGCCCAGGCAGGAGCCGGCGACCCCTCGCGCCGCGACGTCCGGCAGGTCCGCACAATTGCCCAGGTCCTCCAGGAGATTGGTGACGTCCGGGGTGAGGGAGTCGATCGAAAGGGTGATGACGTCCCATTCCGTCCGTCCAACGGATGCCATGGCTTTTAACTTGGCCAGCTTCTCGCCATAGCCGCCCCCGGTGGCCACCACCTCGATGCCGGTGGCTTCGGTGAAGGGGCTGTAGAAGTGCTTCTTCACAAGATCGCCATACGCACCGGTGCCGCCCGCCACGACCACTTCTCGTTCCCCGCCCTTGCGGGCGCGATCCACGAGGCCATCCAGAGGGGCGGCGACGATCTGCTCGGGCGCGCCGCCGGCGCCGACGGCAAGAGCCGCTCCTGCAGAAAGCGTCAGCATTCCGCGCCTGTTCATCGACGTCGCAAGGGCCACGATGTCCTCCTTCAGCCAGCGAGCCTGCGCCTGTTGCGCATTTATGAAGTATGAAATTTGGTGTAACAAACTTTTCACATTCGCGTCAAGATAGGCAAGGCCGGTCGGGCTGTAATTTTCTGGCGGCTGTCCTGCTGCGGGAATAAGTTGAGGCCGAAAGAACATGCGATTCGATACCGCAGGCCGCCGGCTCTCCGGACGGGTAAGGGACAGGCTCACTGATGTTTGCTGCGCCAAAGCAAAGGAACGAAGCGCTCGCCAACGACTTGGCGCCCATCGACAGGCATCGCAGCCTTGGTGAGAGCGCCTATCTGAGTTTGAAGGATTCGCTGATACGCGGGGCGTTGCGGCCCGGCACCAAGCTTACGCTTCGTTCGGTCGCCGAGGTGCTTGGAGTCAGCACGACGCCTGCGCGCGATGCCATCACACGGCTGATCGGCGAGGGAGGGCTGGTCAATACCGGCCCGAAGACCGTGGTTGTGCCCAGTCTGACCCTGCCGGACCTCGATGAGATCACCGCAATACGCCTTGCCCTCGAAGGGTTGGCCGCCGAGCAGGCCGCCACCCGGGTGACCAAAGAGGAAATCGGTGACTTGGAGCGTTTGCAGGAGCGCATCAATCGTGGCCTTGACGAGGCGCGCTACAGCGAGGTGCTCGATGCCAACAAGGACTTCCATTTCCTGATCTATCGCCGCTCGGGAATGCGCCAGCTCGTCTCCATGATCGAGTCCTTGTGGCTGCGCATGGGACCGGCCTTCAATGATCTCTACCCGGAATTCGCCTTGTCGCGAGCGGGTGTTTCGAACCATCTGTGGGCTTTGCGCGGCCTACACGACCGTGACGCGGCGGCGGTCCGGGCGGCGATCGAGAACGATATTCGCAGCGGTTACCGCCGCCTCTCGTCTCTGATCACCGGGAATCGAGCGGACGCAAAAAAACAACCCGGCGGCTGAATTTTGTTGCATCAAATTTCAAAATCTGTTTTTCCTCTCTCCTGACGCAAGTGGTCGCATGGCGCGGCCGGTGATCATGGAGGTGCGGCGTGACCCCGGTCTCGACCCATTTGGAAAATTCCCAAAAAAGCGAATTCTCAGCGGGACAGCGCTCACATGCGTTGTTTGACCGCGCTCGTGCGGTCTTTCCGGATGGAACGACGCGCGTCACGGTCGAACGCGACCCGGTGCCCCGCTACATTGAGCGCGGCGAGGGGGCCTTCGTGATCGACGCGGACGGCAGGCGCTTTCTCGACCTCAACGCGAACTTCACGACGCTTATTCACGGCCACGCGTTCGAACCGGTGATCGCTGCCGTCGAAACGCAAATGAGGAATGGTACCTGCTTTGCCAACCCTACGGAGGCGGAGGTTGAACTTGCCTCGCTCCTGTGCAAGCGCGTCCCGGGGATCGACCGCATCCGCTTTGTCAACACCGGCACGGAAGCCGTCATGTTCGCCATCAAGGCGGCCCGTGCCTTCACCGGCCGGCCTTGCATCGCCAAGATAGAAGGTGCCTATCACGGCGCCTATGATTGGGTGGAAGTGGCGCAGGCAAGTACCCGTGAAAACTGGGGTCCGCCGGACCACCCGGCTGCGACTGCATACTATCACGGGATGCCGACTTCGGTGCTGGATGACGTGGTGGTGCTTCGGTTCAACGATGCGGCGGGGGCGCGTGAGCTGCTCAGCCGGCGCGCCGGCGACATCGCAGCCGTGCTCATCGACCCCATGCCCAGCCGTGCCGGCCTTGTCGCTCCGGAGCCCGAGTTCCTTTCCGCGCTTCAGGAAACGGCGCGCAAGCATGGAATTCTCATCATCAGCGACGAGGTTCTCAATTTTCGTCAGGATTATCGCGGCGCTTCGGCGCGCTACGGTCTCCAGCCGGATCTGTTTGCTTTGGGCAAGATCATCGGCGGAGGGTTTCCGATCGGCGCGGTTGGCGGCTCGGCCGAGATCATGACCGTGTTTGACGCCCGCGGCGGTCGCCCATTGCTTCCGCAGGGAGGAACCTTCTCGGCAAATCCGATCTCGATGGTGGCCGGCCACGCAGCGATGGCCGCGCTCGATCAGGCTGCGTTCGCACGACTGGAAACGCTGGGCAGCAATCTCCGCAAGAGATTCAGGGACGCGATCTCACGCGCAGAGGCACCGCTGAGCGTTACCGGGGCTGCTTCGCTGTTCCGGATCCATCCAAAGCCGATGCCTCCGCGGGAGTTTCGCGACGCCTATTGCAACCCGGCGGAAGCGAAGATCGGCCACGAGATGTCCCGGTTCTTTGCTCGCAATGGCATCATTCTGCCCAGCGGCGCCGCGGCATGTCTTTCGACACCCATGGGCGAGGCGGAGATCGATGCGATCGCCGGTGTCTTTGAAGCCTTTCTTGCTAAAAAATCCGCTCTGCTAGAGGAGATAGCGTGATGTCGGCGCCTCGCGAAACCGTCGCCGAGCGTATCGCCCGGGCGTTGCAGCGCCATGGGGTTGAGCTCATTTTCGCACAAAGCCTTCCTTCGGCGGTCATCCTTGCGGCCGAGGCGCTGGGTATTCGGCAGATCGCTTACCGCCAAGAGAATATGGGCGGCGCAATGGCCGATGGATATGCGCGCAGATCTGGCCGCGCCGCCGTCGTCGCGGCCCAGAACGGCCCCGCTGCGACATTGCTGGTTCCTCCACTTGCCGAAGCGCTGAAAGCCAGCGTGCCGGTCGTGGCGCTCGTCCAGGAGGTGGAGAGATCCCATTTCGATCGCAATGCTTTTCAGGAGCTTGACCATGTCGCCCTGTTTCAGCCCTGCGCCAAATGGGTGAGGCGTCTTCTCACGGCAGATCGGGTGGACGACTACGTCGATGCGGCCTTCACCGCGGCCGGAAGCGGCCGGCCCGGCCCTGCGGTGTTATTGCTGCCGGCGGATTTGTTGCGGGAGGTGGCGCTCGAGTGCGCGCATCCGCGCACGGCCATGCTCGGGGCCTGGCCAATTGACAGATCGCGACCAGGCGATGGGGCCATCTCTGCCGCAGCCAAATTGCTGGCGCAGGCACGCCAGCCGATCGTCATGGCCGGCGGCGGTTCTCTGACGACTGGAGGCCCACCGGCGCTTGCTCGCTTGCAGCAAGTTGCGCACTTGCCAGTGGTTACGACCCCGATGGGCAAAGGAGCGGTGAACGAAAAGCATCCGCTTTCCCTCGGCGTGCTCGGTCCGCTCACCGGCCCGGGATCCGTGGGGCGTTATTCAAGGCGGCTTCTGGCAGAGGCGGATGTGATCCTGCTGGTCGGTACCCGCACCAACCAAAACGGGACCGACAGCTGGCGTTCCATTCCGCGGTCAGCTCGGATCATCCATATCGATGTCGATCCGGCAGAAATCGGTCGCAACTACGAGGCGCTCCGCCTGGTCGGCGATGCGGCAGAAACGGTCACCGCCCTGGCTGACGCGCTCAGTCAGTGCGACTTGGCCAATCGCCTGGCCGGGCGCGATCGGTTGGAGCGCAGGATCGCGCGCATGTGGGCAGCTTTCGAGGCGGAGCGTGGAAGGACCCTGGTGCGCCAAGCGGCGTTGCTTCGGCCCGAGCACGTCATGATGGATCTTCAGCGCTGCCTGACGCCGAATACGACGGTGGTCGCCGATGCAAGTTACTCTTCCATGTGGGTGGCCGGCCAGTTGACGGCCCTTGCAGCCGGCCAGCGTTTCCTCACGCCGCGTGGCCTTGCCGGTCTCGGTTGGGGACTGCCGATGGCCATCGGCGCCAAACTGGCCGATCCCGGTGCGCCTGTTGTCGCGCTGGTGGGTGATGGCGGCTTTGCTCACGCATGGGCGGAACTGGAGACAATGGTGCGTCTCGGCATCGCCGTCACCGTGATCGTGCTGAACAACGGCGTGCTCGGATACCAAAAAGACGCCGAAACGGTGAAGTTTGGCCACTACACCAGCGCCTGCCATTTTGCGCCTGTCGATCATGCCGCCCTGGCCAGGGCTTGCGGTTGCAGTGCCTTCCGCGTCGAGAATGAGGAGGAGGTCTTGCCTGCGCTTCAAACCGCACTTGCTTCGCAGGAACCGTGGTTGATCGAGATCATTACGGATCCCGATGCGCACCCGCCGTTGTCCCTCTTTGACGGCACGCTCGACATCGCCGAACCGTCTCTGGCTCTGGCGGAGACTGTCTGATGGCCGAGCTTGGCGAGGAGACACCGGTTGCGGTGATCACTGGCGCATCGAGCGGTATCGGCCTTGCAAGTGCCGATGCGCTCCTGCGGGCAGGGTATCGTGTTGCCTTCTTCAGCCATCAGCCGGACCGGGTTGAGGCGGCGGCTCGGACCCTGGCCGGTTCCTATGGCAGGGAGCGAATAAGATCGGCTGTGGTCGACCTGCGGGACCCTGAGGCGGTGCGCCGGTTCTTTGGTGATCTCGTGGCGCATTGGCCGGCGCCATCCGTCCTCGTTTGCAATGCGGGTTTCTCCCCGAAACGCAACGGCGGGCGGATTCCGATCGAAGAAATTGACCTTGCAGAGTGGCACGAAGTGTTGGCGATCAATCTCACCGGTGCGCTGGTTTGCTGCCAGTGCGTCCTGCCAGCCATGGCCGAACGCCGATACGGGCGCATCGTTTTCATCGGCTCCCTGGCCGGTCGCACGATGCCCCGAATAGCTGGTGCAGCCTACACTGCGTCCAAGAGTGCCCTTGCCGGTCTCGCCCGTTCGATCGTCAGCGAATATTCCGGATTCGGCATCACCGCCAACACGATCACGCCCGGTCGCATCGTCACCGACATGACAGGTCCGACGGATTCGCTCGTCAACAAGGAAAGCCTCGCGCGCATCCCCATCGGGCGTCTGGGGCGACCGGAGGACATTGCCCGAGCCGTTGCCTTTTTGGTGGCGCCGGACGCCGACTTCCTGAACGGCGCGGTGATCGACATCAACGGTGGCGAATTCACGCCTCCATAGCCTCAGTGCTTTTCTGAATGTCTTCCATGTTTCGGGATCCTTGCCATGCCCCTTGCAACAACCACCCCCGAGGCTCTAGCCGGGCCAGATAGGCCGCAACATTGCGATCTCATCGTCCACAACGCCGCGATCCTCACGATGGACGACCGTGACAGCGTTGTTGCGGATGGCGCTATCGCGATACGGAACGGACGCATCGTTGCGCTCGACAGCCAAGCGAAGATCTTGGCCGGCTTTACGTCAGATCGGTCGTTCGACGCGGCCGGTGGCACCGTCCATCCGGGCTTCATCGACGCGCACATCCATGTTTCCCAATATACGGCGCGCAGCGTCTTGCCCCTAATGGAACGGACATCCGCTACCATGGGCCACTGGAAAGGCGAGCTGACCCCGGAGGACGAGCACGCAAGCGCGCTTATGGCTGCTCTTGACTATTTGAAGTGCGGTTACACGGGTTTTGTCGATCCGGGTACCGTCTTTGCGCCGGACGCGGTCGCGGCGGTGGCGGAAGAAGCCTGTATTCGCGTCTGGCTCACTGACCCTTACGTGGCCGATGGCGGCGAGGCGCTGGCCGCCAACCTGCCCGAGCTCGTCAGCGGGAGCTTTCTCGCCCGCTGGCCACAAAATACGGATGAAGCGCTCAAGAGACTGGGTTCCCAGCTGTTCCGCAACAGGAACAAGGACAGCCTGGTGAAAGGGTTTATCGGCCTCTACGGAGAGGGAACCGATTCCCCTGAACTCTTCGAAGCCGCGCTCGGCCTCGCCCGAGATCATGGTGTGCGCTTGCAGGAGCATCTGGGATATCTCCCGGCCTTTCAGCTCAAGCGGGAGGAGACGCTAGGCCAACCGTTGCTCCAATGGTTGGAGGATCGCGGCTTCCTGGATCCCCACTTGACCTTCGTTCACATGAACCTGGTGCGTGAAGGCGAGGTTTCGCTTCTCGCCAAATATGACGTGCGCGTGGTCTGGTGCCCTTGGGGTCAATTGCAGATGCTCGGTCAGGCGGGCGCGCAGGCGCGCATGGTTGAGCTCCACCGATCGGGAGTGGCTGTCGGCATCGCGAGCGACATTCCCCGCGTTGCCGATTTCGATGCCCTTGGAACACTGGCCGCGTCCGCCTCCGCGGCCTCGGGGCGGCCGGCCATGCCACGCGAACTTATGCGCATGCGCACAATCGGCGCCGCGGCAAGCATCGGCGCCGAGGGTGAGCTTGGCAGCCTCGAAATCGGCAAGCGCGCCGATTTCGTGGTGCGGGGCCCCAGCGTGTCCGTGAATTTCGGCTTCGATGCAGGTCTTGAACTGGGAGTGATCGGCGGGCGCGATACTGTCGAGGCAGTATTCGTGGCCGGCCGCCAAGTCGTCGAAAAGGGGCGGGTCCTCGGTTTGGATGAGCGCGCCGTCATTGCCGCAGCCCACCGGTCGGCACGCGCGCTTGCGTCCAGGATAGGGCTTCGCGGCTGAGCCGGGAGGTCGTGCTGCAAAGCCCGGCGAAAGGACGAACGGCATTACCTGTAGAACAGGACTTTGCCACCAGGAATGAGTTGTCCACAGAAGTCGTAGTCGGCGATGTTGCGTGTCAACAGGACAAGTCCCGATTTCAAGCCTGCAGATACAGGGTGCAGTCATGCAAGCAGCGCAGCTTCTGGTCATTCCGGTAGCCCTGCAGCCGACACAGCGCCCCGTTCAGAACAGCAGCGCGGCCAAGGACGTCTGCATCTGGCGTCAGGATCCGGTGTCCGGGCATGGATCGGATTACTTCCGAGACAGCCCTGTGCACGCCCGGGGTGCCGGGATCGTCGGGGTTCAGCACACCAAGCGTATGCGCCAGCTCCTGGATGCAGATCGCCGAATGGTTGTTGTGCTGGCCCTCCATGATCTGCGTCACCAACGCAGGGGCTTTGCCTTGGAGCCTGTCGATATACACACAGGTGTCGAGAAGAGGGCTTGCCCACCGAGCTCGCCTTCGTTCACAAACGGCAGTCGATCATCAGGTCGCCTGGCGAGGTTTTGGTTGGAAAGCCACGCAGCGAGCGAAGGGCTGCTTCAACATCGAATTCTGACACCCAAATCTCGATCAGAAGCCGAGCTTGATGTCTGGGTCAATGGTTCCGGTGAGCTTGTTCATGGTCGCCGGGAAATTGTCCTCGAGCGCCACATTCGCGAGAGCGAGCTCAAGCAACTCGGTATCTCCCTTGATGCCTGTCTGGCGCTTGGCCTGCTCAATCAGAGCACGGCTCAAACGCGCCGTGATCCGCCCGTCTTTAGAGCCGATCAGGCCTTGGCGAATGGCAGCGCGAAGCGTCTCCCGAACGATAAACGTCTGTTCGCCCGGCATATCCTTGTTGGCATCGTTACGGATCGCGTTTCGCATGCGCTTCTTTTTCGCTACGAGGCGCTGTTGCGGAGCAGTCGAGGACGACCGCGCTCTCAGCGTCTTCGTCATATGGCAATCTCCAATTCTGTTAGCCAAGTCTGGCAGTTTGTCGAACATAACGGACGGGCGCGGCATTGTCACTCGCCGGCTGCCCGGTTTTGGTGAACATCCATTCGTGAGGTCGCAAGGCGAGCGAGCGGCTCGCAAACTTGGTGTATCGAACGTGCGATCTACCTTGCCGTAGGCCAGAGTCAGGGACGGGGCAGGTTGAGGCGGGCGGCGAGGCCTCGCACCGACTGATGGGCGCGCGCGACCACGGCGGGCGCGTCGGCGTTCAGAACTTCGCCATGCTTCACTACGCATTTGCCCTCAACGAATACGGAGGCGATGGTGCTTGCATCGGCGATCACCGCGAATTCCAGCGCCGGGTCGCATCCCAGGTTTTCAGACACGTCCGGCCGCCTGACCACAAAATCGGCTCTCTTGCCGGGCTCAAGACTGCCTAGCTCCGATGCGGCCCCAACAGTAGCGGCGGCCCCGACCGTCCGCATGCGCAGGATTTCCGGACCAGACCCCGGCAGCCCTGTCGCAGCCGCCGCTACGGTGGCGAGCGTGCCGAGTGCGCTGAAATGACCTGCGCGCGGGATGTCGCTTGCGACACCTACCCGGACTCCGGCACGATGCAACTCCACCATCCGGCCTTCGGCGCCGCCGCGGCCCAGCATCTGCAACTGTCCGTAGGGGCACCATACAATGCCCACGCCGTGTGCTGCCAGGAGCGGGACGTCGCTGGGGTGGACAGCGTTCATGTGCACAAAGGTGACATGGTTGGCGAGCAAACCCTCATTGCTCATGTGCTGCATCAGGCTGGAGCCAAGCGCGGATTCCCGCTGCCGATATGGCAGGGGAGCGTAGCCCAGGTGCTCCTGCAACTGCACGCCATGCTCGCGGGCCAGCTTGAACGCGGCGCGGAACAGTTCTTCGGAATCTGTACCCTCGCCATAGAGGCCGACAAAAGCTCTGACGAGACTGTTCGGGTGCTTGTTGCGGAACAGTTGCGAGCCGAGTCGTCGGAAGGCGTCGTCCCGATCTTTTGGCCACAACGCAAGGAACGACTCGCTGACCAGCTCGGGGAAGTGTTTCTTGAGTTCGCCGCCCGCGTCGGCGACATAGGGATCGGTGAGCCAGACGCGAATGCCCAATTCGTCCGCGACCGCGGCGACCGCATCTGGCGTGAAGATCGTCCCCGGGTCGACGAAGCCCGTGTGGCCGCTCTTCAAATAATCCACCGCAGCCAGGGCCGCGCTGGCATACTCATCCTGCTCGGTCAGCGCGCTCTTCCAGTCGCCCATCGTGATGCCCGTTCCCACCATGGAGGACAGCACGCTGCGCGAGGTGTATTGGGAAATGTGCACATGAGCGTCGATGAAGCCGGGATGGACGATCCCTCCGCCAGCATCGAGGAGTTGGCGAGAATTGTAGCGGGAGAGGATCTCCCGAGTAGGCCCGACGGCAACAATCGCCCCGTCACGAACCGCCATGCCGCCGTCCGCGATCACCCTGTCTGTTGCATCGGCCGTCAAAAGCACCGCGTCATGCACGACGAGATCGCAAACTTGCCTCTCCCCGCGGGTCTCCTCAGTCAAGACGCTCATAGGTCCTCTCCACGTTGGGGGACTGAAAGAGAAAATGCGCCACCTCAGCCCGCATGGCTTCTGGGTCCGCCGCTTTGGCGGACAACGCCGTACTGGCTCGGGCGAACCTCGTAGAAGCCCTTCACGCGATCGCCGTATTGTCTGTCTTCGATGTGCGTGAATCCGATCTTTTCAGCGGCGCGAACGGCACGTTCGTTGTCCGGCCGGACCAGCGCGACCACGCGTTCCAGGCCGAGTTCTTCGAAGGCATAGCGCAGGATCGCGGCGCCGAGTTCCGGACCGAGCCCCCGGCCAGCAACATGCCCGAACAGGCAAAGGCCATACTCGACGTCTACCGTATCCTCGAAGTAGCGCAAGCCGGCGCGGCCCGCGAATTCGCCTTCTGTCACGGAATTTCCCTTGAGGAATACGCCGAAAAAACCGAAGCCGTTCTGCCGCCAGGCCTGAACATACTGGTCCATCTTTTCTTGCGTATTTTGGCGCGACGGAGGCTCACCGAAGAACAGCGACTGAACGACAAGCGGATCGGTGTGCAGGCGATGGACATCGTCGAGGTTCGACATGACCAGCGGCCGAATGAAAAGCCGCGGCGTCTCGAGAGCAACCATGATCCTTCTCCATAAAGAGGTGTCAGAGCTTCCGGGATATCAACCCGCGAGCCATGAAAATGCTGGCGACTATCGGCGTCATGAGCATCATCTGGCCCAAATCCAGTCTTTCCCCCGAAAAGACCGCGCCGAGCGCAATGCTCAGAACCGGGACGATGTAATGATGCATGCTGGCAAAGGTCGGCCCGCTCAATTTTATCAGGCGATAGTAGACGACATAGACCAACGCCGTGGACATGACGCCGAGGAGCAGGAGGGCCGCGAGAGCCTGCGCGGTCGGGGCGATCGTCCAAGGTCGCTCGAAGGCAAGACTTAGCGGAAGCAACATTGGAACTGCGCAGATCATCACCGCCGTTCCAGTCACGAGGGCATTTGCATCCTGCAGCCGGGCCACGGCTCGGCCGGAGAGCGCATAGCTGGCGGCTGCTCCGAGCAGAGCCAGGAGCGGTGCAGCACTGCTGCTCGAATGCAAGGTGGACATTACGGAATGGCCCAGGAATGCGGCGAGGCCAACGAAGCCCATCAAAAGACCGAAGGTCGTCCCCCTTGATGGCCATTCGCGCCGGACAAGATGAGCGAAGAGCATCGCAAAGAGAGGGGTTGTGGCGACCAGGATCGCCATTTCGCTTACCGGCACACTGATCGATGCCCATGCGATCAGATAAAGCGGCAGGGCATGGCCGAACAGCGCGACCTGGCCGTGCCGAGCCCATGAACCGAGATCTGCGGGAACGGACCGTGCATCGGTGAGCCTAAGCCAGGCGAGCAGAACGGTGGCGGCGATGACGAGCCTCGCCGTGGCGAGGGTCGCCGGCGGCACGCCAACAACCGCGATCTTGATGAGAAGGTAGGAGCCCGCCCACCAGATGGAGACCACCGCAAGCAGGAGGTAGGCCAGCAGCGACAGCTGGTCGGCCGCAACAGCAAAGGTGCTCTTCATGGCGATCATTCCTGTTCACGCGCCGGCGGATGGGGTCGTTTCTGCAATCTGAAGCTTGGTCCAGCTCATAGGCCTATACGAGAGCCGACTTGGCTGCGCCGGCAACGATGCCATTCGTGGTTCAGGCTGGAGTAAGTGCCTGTTTGTAGCTGGCAATCCTGGTGCAGAGCCGCTCCAGGTCCGAACGTTCGTGACTTGCAGTCAGGCAGATGCGTATGCCGGCGCGGCCCCGCGCAACTGTGGGGAAGAACGTCACCGACGTGTAAAAGCCGGCATCCAGCAGGCGTTCTGCAAAATCGATGGCCGCGAATTCGTCACCCACAGTGATCATGCGAATTGGCAGCGGGGCGCCCCGTTGTTCTGTCTGGACGCGCTTATCGAAGAAAGCGATCTGCTCGGCTAACCGCTCCTGGCGAAGTCTGAGTTCGCTCGTTTGGTGAATGCCTGCCGAGGCGAACGCGGCGCCAATGGCTGCGATGTTTGGCGAAGCAGAGAACGCATGAGGAATGGAGTAGCAGCGAAACAACTCTTCCTGATGCGCCGTTCCAAGCATGAGCATGCCACCGGACGCGCCGAAGCCTTTGCCGAGCGAGGCCGCCACAATCGTGCGCTCGCCCAGTTCACGGGGCAATTGCGAGCGGACGAAGCCTTCACCGTTGCCGCCAAAGAGCGAGATTCCGTGCGCGTCGTCGATGTAGAGAAAGAGGCCGTACTTCTCCTGCAGTTGCAAGAGTCCTTGGATCGGCGCGAAACCTCCCATGGAATAGACGCCATCGCACACATATGCGACGACCGGATGCCTGCGGCAGATCTGCTCCAGGGCATCCAGGTCATTGTGGGGGATTGTCTCGACTGCCGTTTCCTGCGCCACCACCGGCTTGTGAAAGGCGAGCGAGGCGTGGGCGAGACGGTCGAAAACAATCACCGGTCTCTGCCCTTCCGTCAGATGCCCGGAGGCAATGATCGGCAGCGCCCCCATGTTGGCGACCATGACCGTTGAATACGCGATGACGCGTGCCCCGAAAAGTTCTGAAAGAGTATCCTCAAGATCGCCTATGAGCCCGAAGTTCAGTCGTGTGCGGGCACATGACCAGTGAAGCGATCCGTATTCTTCCACAGCGGCAATTGCACCGGCAATGATGGCTGGATGATTGTCCAGTCCGAGGTAGGAACAACGCACGTAGTCCGTGATCGTATTGCCACGACGCTCCCCTGCCGTAAGGGATACTGCCCGTCCCTTTATGGAGCGCCCATAGACGGCCATGAGCCCGCGGCGGTGAGCCTCTTCGAAATACATCCGCGTCCAATCGATGACCGAGGCGGTGTTGCGGAAACGAGTGGCGCGCCCACCGCGGGCTGCGGAATATGCTGCCGACATCTGACCCTCCTTGTCGCAAGTAAGTCTTCAAAAAACCAAATTGGGGTCTTTCGTGTATGTGTTGCACCAGAGGGGCACATATACGGAATAATATATTTGTTGTGCGTGAAATGTTATTAATTGCTTCTGACGGACATTTAATAATCCAGTCAAACCTTCAAAATTTGGTAGCAAGCTAGAGTGAGCGGAAATCCGCAGGGCCGGTCCGGCGCCGGATGAGCAAGGTCCTGCGCTGGTTGACCTCACAGTACGCCGCCGCACAGCCGCCACTTGTGTGAGGCGTCTAATGTGACACGGTTCTGCCGCTCAGAAACCGTTCTTGTCATCAAGCATGTAGCCGGCAGACCGGATCGTTCGGATGGAGACGTCAGGCCCGAGCTTCTGCAGCGACTTGCGTAGCCGGCTCATGTGAACGTCTACCGTGCGGGTATCGACGTGGATGTTGTTTGGCCACGCGACCGCAATAAGCTCCTCGCGGCTGAAAACTTGACGTGGATTTTCGAGCAGATGTCGCAACAAGCGGAATTCGATCGCCCCAAGCTGGATCTCGCTTTCGCCACGCCTCACGCGAAAGCTGTCGGGTCGCATTTCCATGTCGCCAATAGTTAGAACATGGTGGCCGTAAACATTGGTGCGAGCCCCCGTCGTTCGCGTTGACCGCAACGAAAAAAGCAGCTTCGCCGGCACCAGAGGCCGCGCCAGGCTGTCGTCCACACCTGCCTTCAAAAGCGCGATATGCTGGTCTTCGGCGCCGGGTGCGATCAGGGCGACGAGCAGGATGGGGCGGGTCGTCGGGTCCTGCTTCAGCCGGGCACAGAGCGCGGCGGCAGGAAGGCCGCCGGGACGACAGTCCAGGATCACGGCCGCGGGAAATGTCTCCCTCGTCCGTTCCGCCGCCTCCTCGACGTTGCCAGCGAGAACGGTTTTGTATCCGTCCACACCGAGGATGTATTCAAGGATCATGTAGAGTTCTGCGTCTTGTGAGCAGATAATTGCCACTGGCTCCATCGGCAGCCCTGCTCCTGTCGAAGGCGAGCGGGCCCTTGACATGCGAGAGCGCGCGGTGGTTCTCCTCAGCTGGAACTCTAGCACCCGCAGGTTTCCGAGCTCAAAGGACAGTCAACGCTCACCGTTAGCGCAACCGATGACAGCGGCATAGGTAGTAGAATTACCACCGTCCCGGGGTGCCGTTCCCATGTAGGGCCGCTCCCCGCGATTTGCCTTTTGCATCGATCTGAAATAGTTTTGCCTCATGCCAGGAGGCGCTCAACGGCATTGATACCGCGCGCCTTCGACCGCAAGGCCAGGGACGACACGACTGCGTCCGGGCAGATGCCCGAGACGGTGGCTCACTTCTGTGGGTGATCAACGTCCGGCCTGATGGCTTCTTCAGCCCGCGCCGGACGCAACCGCGGGAGATTTTGGCGTGGCACAAAACGATAGCGAAGACATACTGGCCGGCGGCAATCCGCTGGCACTGTGGCATTTTGCCAAACCTTCTGAGGCCGTCGACGCAGCAATTGCCCTTTATGGTTCAAGGGCATCGCTCGCGGCGGCATCCGCGGCCTTCACAGCGCGCTATGCCGGTCGCGAAGATGATTTCCGCTTCTGGTTCGCCGTCTTTTCGCAATTAAGACGCAGGGATGGGAAGGAGCCCGTAGACGCAGAAAATCTCCCGCTGACCAATGTGGGGCCACTGACGTCCTAACAAGATACAGAAGGTAGAACTGATGGTGCTGCTCTCCTGATCTTGAGGCAGTGCTAATGCTGCCCGGCTTCAGCTTGCGTTGTAGCTGTCAGTGGCTGAAATCACTTTCAACGGGCCTTGGACATCTGTAAGATGCGGTCGTTTCCGTGGCGTTCATGCAAGGGAGCGGCAATGAATACCACGCACGTGCTTCAGAGCGCATTGCAGTTGGCTAACGCTACCACCGTTGAGGCGCTCGTCGCCCTCTATCGCGCGGCTATCCACCAGTTCGGATTTAGCCACTTCATTGTGACGGGATTGCCGAGCCAGGGGCAGCGTTTCGAACATCTGGTTCTTGAACGCTTCTGGCCTGAAGACTGGATGTCTCACTATGTGTCGCGCGATTATATCAGGCGCGATCCGGTCGCGACTGCCTCCGTTGTCTGTAAGGCGCCCTTCACCTGGAAGGAGGCGAGGGTCCGCGCCAGGGAGCTGGGCTCTGCCGGCGATCGCATCATGATGGAAGCGGCCGATGCCGGCCTGAAGGACGGCGTGTGTGTGCCCATTCCCGTTCGCAACGCTGTGGCCGGCTGCATATCTCTGGCAGGGGAGGCGCCGATAACCGAAAAGGCGGCCCTCGAACCCGTCAACATTCTTTCTCTTACCTTCGCGAGCAGGCTTCAGCTGCTGGTCGACCACGGGCGCCCCAAAGGTCTGACGCTCTCAGCGCGCGAACGCGAAGTGTTGACCTGGGTGGCCGACGGCAAGACGGCCTGGGAGATCTCCAGGATCCTCGGCATATCAGACTCGACGGTGAACAAGCACATCGCCGGCGCGATGCGGAAGACGGGTTCTGTCACGCGTGCGCAGGCGGTCGCCAAAGCTTTGACCGCAATGGAGATTGCCGGCTAAACCGAAGTTCGGCGTCAATGGCCAAAGCTGGCCATAGCCGGTGCGGGCGTGCCCGAAGAATGTCGCTCCGAACAGGAGTGGCTGCAGTCATGATTCGCCTCATCACAGGGAGCGCCGACCCTCGCCACCAGGATCTCCTGGAGGAACATTACAGGTTGCGTCACGAGATTTTTGTCGGCGAACGTGGCTGGACCGCTCTTGCCCGACCCGACGGGCGTGAGGTCGACGCCTATGATACGCCGCAAACGGTTTACGTGCTCGCCATCGACGATGGTCATGTTGTCGGTGGATATAGGTTTTTGCCGACGAGCACGCCCCATCTTCTCCAGGATCGCTATTCGCACCTCGTCGAGGGGCCGGTACCCTGTGGCCGTGAGATACACGAATGGTCGCGGTTTTTCATAAGAAAGGATCGTCGCGGAGGGAGGCTCTTCCGGCAACTGATCGGCTCCGTTCCCGGGGCGTGCAAGCTCCTCGGCATTGCTAGCCTAACCAGTGTGATCGAGCCTGATTGGCTGTCGCGGTTCGATGCCGCTAGCTTTCGCTACCGACTGCTCGGGCCGTTCATCGAGGCCGCCAACATGCAGTTGGCCGCGGTGCAGATCGACATTCAACAGGCCTCGGCGTCGGGCGAGGCGCAATCGGCTGGGACACTGACATTGGCTCCCGGGATGGGCGAGGCACATGATTAGGCGTTCCACCCGTTCCCGCCAATTCGCGGTTATTTCTCCAAGACTCCGAAAGGTCCCTTCAATCGCGTCGTGTCACTAGAACCCGCGGCTTGCGGTCGCCCGGGATCGCCCTGAATCTCAGGTTCGTACCGAAGGCATTTCCGCGGCTAGCAATCTGAGCCGGCCATCTCGACGTCATCTCCGGGCAGGGGCCAGGTCAGGAGGTTTAGATGTACAAGTACGCCGCGGAAGCATTCTTGCCGATCCCGGATGCAGACAGGGTCCGAGAGAAGGTCTGCGCGCGATCCCGCGACTATTGCCAGCATATCGGAGCCATGGGTGCCGATACTCTGCTCGAGTTCGACGATGGCCGCGCAACCCTGAGACCGACAGATGAGGGCCTGCAGTTCCGGGTCGAGGCAACGAACCTCGTCACCTTCTACGCCATTCGAACGTTGCTACAAGGGAGCGTCTCCGCCAATATAACGGCTTCCGGAGAGTCCGTCGAATGGCGCCGAGCAGGTTTACCGCTGCAACGGTCCTCATTCTCCGCTCAATGACGTACGACAGGACCTCGAATGCGGTGCAACTCGCGTTCGCGGGCAGATGGGCAAGTCAGGAGCGACATTCCTAGTTTGCCAGATCCGGACATTTTAACTTTGCGGCGACAGATGATGTGGCGGCGATGTAGAAATGTCGCCGGCTCTGCAAAGTAGAAATGTCGCATTGGCCGTTCCAAAGGGCAGGGTGCAGCAAGTTAGAAATGCGACAGTGACGCGCTTCTTGGCACGGACCAGAGCGCCCGATCGGGCGTAAGCTGGTCCGGGTTGCGCAGCCCGATCGGGGGCGTTCCAGCCTGGCTCCCTGGCTTTAGCTTTGAGTGCCGACTTCATTCGGCAGCAGCCAACCCAGCCAAGGCCTGTTCTCGCCGCGCAATCACCGCTGGATCCTTCGTGAAATCAGTCCTTCTTCCCGCCTTCGTCCCGCGCTTCCTGTAGGCGGTCTGCTCACTGTTGGTCTTGATCTTCGGCGGAGGCCGCGCCTCGTCCTGCTGAGACTTGATCCAGGTCAGCACTTCGCCGAGGCGTTTATTCTCGGTGACCGCCGTGTGCGTGACGCGCTGCTCCTTATCGAAGACGGTGTAAGGCAAGGAACACGCTCTCCATCGAACGTCCAGCCGACCGTCGGCGAACTCGTAGATATCGACGTATTTGCCGACCAGCCCGCACGAAAGCTCGTTCTTCTCAAGCATGATTTGCCTGCGTTCGTAGGAGAACGACAATTGCTGGCCGACATAACGCTGCTCACGCTTGCACAGCACGTCACGCAGCCGATCCGTCGGCATGTTCAAGGCGCGATGCAGATTGTCCGGTCGGGCAGGGACCTTGGCGAACCTTTCGTTAAAGTCAGCCATGAATATCGGCAAGAACGCGTTGGCCGCCTCGATGTCCGATATGCCAGCGAGGCGCAATTCCTTCACGAGCCGGTCCTGCAGCGTCCGATTGACCCGTTCGACCCGGCCCTTGGCCTGACTGGAATTGGCGCACAGGATCTCGATGTTGAGTTCCGACAAGGCGCGACCAAACTGGGTCATGCCGCGACCTGCCTTGGCATCCGTCTTGGCGACACGGAACACCGTATGCTTGTCGGAATAGAATGCGACTGGGCAACCGTGTGCCTTCAGATAGAGCTCGAGCGTCTCGAAGTAGCTGAAGGTGCTCTCCGACTTCACAAAGCGAAGCTGCTGGAGCTTGCTCGTGGCATCGTCGATGAAGACGAGCAGGGTGCATGGATCGCCCCGCTCCTCGAACCAACGGTGATCGCTGCCGTCGATCTGCACCAGCTCGCCATACGACTCCCGACGTAATCTGGGCTGATGGAACGTCCTGCGCTGCTTTCGGGACAGCCAGATTCCAGCTTCCGCCATCCATTTGCGCAACGTCTCTCGGGACACGACCAGGCCGTGGTTCGCCGCCAACTTCTCGGCCGCCAAGGCGAGCCTTGTGCCGAAGTGCTGCGGCGCCTTCGGCTCTGAACGCCTTCAGCAGACGCTGGACCTGGCGGGTCGTCATATCCAGCACATGCGCCGCAGAGACAACCGTCATGCGCCGCTCCAAAACCTTCGACAGCACCTGGATGCGTTGCAGCTCGCGCTCACTCATTAAAATCAGTCCCAACCCGCCGTCTCCCTCGCTCACCAACGAGCAGGGCGACATTCCTACTTTGCGGAATCAAGACATTTCTATTTTGCGGCAATAGATGAAAGTCGCATAATCTATCTTATGGAACCAGAAAAAATACGTTTATAAACAAAATAGAGGAGGAAATCCGATCTCAAGCCGGCCTTCTTCGGTCTGAAACCGTCCGTCACTACATTTAGTAAAATCCCAGAGGCGAAGGGTGCCCAGATTGTTCTGATTTCCTTCCTCCTTGGCATCGTACTCTCTGTAAATATCGTGGGGATGGCGGAACTTGACGGTGTCGTCTGCTAGGTAGCGCTGGAACCGACGGCTGCCCGGCCGAAAGGTCGTGGGGTTCGCTCCGAAGAACCGGCTCAATCGTTCTTTCCAGAACGCTTCGGTAAGCGGTCCATCTACGATTTCACGCGCAACGTTTCCGAACGTTTCCCTCTGCTTTTGAGGACTAGAAACGAGGCAATGAACTCATCCGCACTCAGGACCTTGGCACGTTCGCTGCCTTCGATGCCGGAGCGATCGGCTGAACCGGTTAGAACGACCAGACCTTGAACGTTGGGAGCCGGCACGCCCTTAGTAGACGGATGCTTCTTGAGCGTATCCGTGAGGAGCTTCCAGACGTCACGGACGATGTCATTGATCTTCGCGACAGGAGAGGAGTCTATGCCCACGCCGTCTGAAACCATCGGCCGTCGCGTGCTTCAATACGACCGTGCCAATCCTTGATGTCCACTAGGAAAATTCGATGATCGGCAACCACGATCAGGTCGACCTCGCGAGACTTTCCTGCACCCAGCACCACATCGAGGTTGGTAAAGCCATACCATTGTGGTGGAAGGTCTTTCTTGAACCGGTCGATGCCTTTTATTTCGCGCTTGTGAACGCCCCTGCCGCAATTCGTAATCTGCATTTTTCCCTCGCCTGCCGTACTATACGGGTCACAGCGAATCGCCTGAAGCCCTTTCTTTATTGGCTCGTGGTTTTTAACGCATACGGCAACCCGCAACTTGCCAAATGACTGGATCGCCGGCTCGGTTCTCGAATCCTTCCCCACCGTCGGAACTGCACTGCAATTCGTGACGCGTTGGTTGCACATCTCGGGATTGGACGATATGAGCGTATTAGTTTTCAAATTAGGAGCATTACGGTGTCTGAAGAAGCAAACAATCTCATCGAGCTTACTGCGGATATCGTTTCCGCCTATGTCCAGAAGAATGCAGTTCCAGTGTCTGGCTTGCCCGATCTGATTGCCGGTGTGAATTCGGCATTGTCTAATATCGGCCAGGCAGCTCAGGTAGAAGCACCGGCCCAGAAGCCGGCAGTAAATCCCAAAAGGTCCGTGTTCCCGGATTACATCATCAGCCTTGAAGACGGACAGAAATACAAGTCGCTGAAGCGCCATCTGGCGACCCGGCACGGGATGACGCCCGACGAATACCGGGCGAAGTGGGGCCTGGCGAAGGACTATCCCATGGTTGCCCCAAACTATTCGGCCGCCCGATCAGCGCTTGCGAAATCGTTGGGCTTGGGAAGGAAGGCCGCTCCGGTCAAGAAGCCCGCTTCGAAGCGTAAGGCGAAAGCCTAACCTATATTCTGACGGACCGATCGCAGGGGCTGAAGGCAGCGTGGGCTGCCCTCCTCGGCATATCCCGCGCTACGCATTATCTGCTGATTGCCGTTGCTGTTTTTCCGAAGCGCCGGCGGCCGGCAAACCTTCCTTTCTGGCCTTGGTAAACGCTCGGTCGCCCTCCAAGAATTCGGCCAGCATGAATGGAATGAGCTCAGCCACGGTCTCAGACTCACCATAGGTCTGACGATAAAGCGCCGCATATTCGCTCAGGGCCTGGTTTAGGTCAGCGCTAACGGTGATCGTGATCTTCGAAGGTGTCCGATCGGGAAGCTTTCCCTATTTCAGGTTTGCCATGGGTCCTCCTTTTCAACCGGTATATGGCCGCAGCAAGAGGTCCTTGTGAACATGTATCGGGATCGTGAAACCGTGGCGAATGCCGAACTGGACGGCCTCATCCATCAATTTTTGCCCAGCCGCCGACAGCTTGACGTCGCTGCCGTCCGTACCCCAGTGGAACGTCTCCTTGTAGTGACGCGCCTGTTGGATCACCGGGTCCACTTCTTCATAGCGGTTATGGAGATAATGGGATGTCCAAGGCGGGGGGTAAGTGGAGATCAGGTCCGTAGCGCGGCGCGGCCGGGGCCAGGGAAAGATGTAAGCGAATAATGGCACGTCGAGCGAAGACGCAGTCTCGGCCAAGGCGTCGCGCAGATCGGTCGCGTCGACGCTTTCTGTCAGCTGTTCGATGAATTTGTGGAATACGTTATCCATACATAACACTGCGAGACGAAGACGGTGACTACCGCGCCCGCTGCGTAGCTGTGCGATCAGAGATTCTCTGCCATCGCTCTGCTATTCTAGATCTACGCGAGCTTAAAATCGCATGCACAGTCGGTGCGGCGGAAACTTCTCGTCCGGGAGACGAACCGTTCGCAATGGCCAGAACGGGACGACTGGGCCTCTGGCGTGCTAAAGCTGGTAGAGATCATCTAACGTCCGTGCTGCCGGCGATGGGTTCAGCTACGATACGCCGTTGGATTTGCTCCGAAGGCCTGGCGGAAGCATTTCGAAAAATGCGATGCAGACGCGAAGCCGCAAGCTATTGCGATCTCAACGACAGGCAATTCTGTTTGTTCAATTAGCTGCTTGGCGCGGACAAGCCTCAGTTGGAGATAATACCGCATCGGAGATGACGAAAGAGATCGCGCGAACAGCCGCTCGATCTGTCGCGGTGATCGCCCGACGCACTTTGCAATGTCACGAAGGGGAAGTGGGTCTTCGATATGGTCCTCCATGATGTCGATGACCTCGGCAAGAGGTTTACAGAGGCGTGCTTCGTCTGCGTCGACTTGCCGATCGGACGCAGAGCGCCAGTGCCCGGCGGTGGTATGTCGGCAAACAGCCAGCGCCGTTTCTTTGCCAAGATGCTCAGTGATCAACTGCATAACTAGGTCGAACGAGGCGAACTCGCCCGCGCAAGTTACGAGATGAGAATCTCTGACGAATAATTTATCGGTTACGCGAAGGCTGGCAAAGGTTTCAGCAAGGGCAGCCCGCTTGTCCCAATGGATTGTGCACGTGGCATTTTCCAGCATTCCGCTTTCCGCCAGTAGCCAGGTTGCAGTGCCCAATGCTGCGATCGGCACCGCCTGCCGCCTGCAAATGCGAAGAACACTAACCAAGCTGGCTGACGTCTGTCGCTCAACCCGCTCACCAGCGCAGACGATCACCATGTTGGGGCTTTTGCCAGCCTGAACGCTTTGGCCGACCCGGATGAAATCTCCACTGACGATCAAGCCAAGGCCGCTAGCGGACACGACCGGCTCGCCGTCTAAGCTCGCAACCGTCCATTGAAAGAAGGGGCGCCCGGAAACGGAATTCGCAAGGCGAAGTGGGTCCACAAAGGATGCAAGGCTAAGCTGCGAAAATCCGGGAAGCGCCAAAATGACAAGTCGAAAAACATCGTCATGGGCACGAACTTCCTGGCCCCTCAGATCCCACTCAACGGTGCGCGAGCGGGCCGCAGTTGAGAATGGCGCATTCATAAGGTCAATTCCTCTAAGGCGGTTTTTAATCCGGGTCGGGCGCAGAAGCGCACACGATCGTCCTCAGCTGCGCGTATTGTGTCTGCGCTTCATGAAATCCTTGGCGGTCTCGACCGCCACAGCGGCGTCCCGGCAATAAGCGTCGGCGCCGACGGCCTTGCCGAATTCCTCGTTGAGTGGCGCGCCGCCAACCAGCACGACATAATCGTCGCGGATGCCCTTTTCCTTCATCGTGTCGATGACGACCTTCATATAGGGCATGGTGGTGGTGAGCAGCGCCGACATGCCGATGATGTCGGGCTGGTGCTGCTCGATGGCGTCCAGATATTTCTCGACCGCATTGTTGATGCCGAGGTCGATGATTTCGAAGCCGGCGCCTTCCATCATCATGCCGACGAGATTCTTGCCGATGTCATGAATGTCGCCCTTGACGGTGCCGATGACCATCTTGCCCTGCTTCGGCGCGCCGGTGGCGGCGAGGAGCGGACGCAGGATGGCCATGCCGGCCTTCATGGCGTTGGCCGACAGCAGCACTTCCGGCACGAAGAGAATACCATCGCGGAAATCTTCGCCGACGATTCGCATGCCTTCGACGAGCGCTTCGGTCAGCACGGTATAAGGCTGCCAGCCGCGCTCCAGAAGGATGTTGGTACCTGTCTCGATTTCTTCCTTCAGACCGTCATAGAGGTCGTCGTGCATCTGCTGCACAAGCTCCTCGTCGGACAGCTCGGAAAGAACGATCTCTTCATCCGACATGATCATCCCGCTGTTGCTGTTGAAAATGTTGGGTGGGCTAAATCTGGATCGGCTGGGTAACACCCAACGAAATCTTCCTGTAATGGAAGATGCCGTGGATTGTTCCTATCACTCGAAGCACTCTCGGTATCGCGCAAAAAGCTCATGAGGGCTTGAGTTTCCGGCCAGGCGTTTGCAGGATCGCTGCGCTTTTCTCACGCCTCTCTGAGAGGAAGAGGCACGGAAGATCGAGC